>JBBSWK010000200.1:0-9654 GCA_038046325.1 Nanobdellota archaeon
AGGATATTTATTGATAGTTTAAGTATTCATGAAATGGTTAAAGAGGAATTACGACAGATAACTCCGCAAAATTATACCGGAATTGCTTCTTTACTGGTAGGAACTGATAAAAAGTGAATATTTTTCTGATCTTCTAATTCTGGTCTGTCCAGAATGGAAGAAAAATCCACCCTGGCCGAGCGCTCGACCTATCCTCGTTTGAAATTTTGAAAGGATAGGAATTAATTTTTTCCTAAAGGCTAACATATTCTCGCGCTCATTTTGGCCAGGCGGGTGGCTTTTTGGATAAGCCCTCTAATTCACAACTCTTAAATAATTCTTTTCTTTATCAGAATATATGAATTCAAAACTCAGTCTCAAAGACCTAATCCGAAATAAAGAAATCAACTTTTATTCTTATGATCGAGAATTAGACAGTACTCTTTCGCAGTACGGCAAATATAATGAAAAGATCATCTCTCATCTGCTTAAGACTGCTGGCAACAAAATAGTGATGAAAGGAAATGGCTTGGAAAAGCATCTTACTGAGACGGAAAATCTTTACCCTTTAGCTCAATTTGTAGTTTATATGCAATATAGTGGATCAAGAAGATATCCTGATCTTGCTATTCATGTATATGCTGATATCGAGAAATTAAATCAACATTATCCGAAACCAAAAGAAGAAGAATTAGTCAATGGGCTCGGTCAGGTTGTTGGCGATGCTTCTAGCTGGGTGCCCGAGATGCCTTATTTTGAAAAGCTCTGGAATTTTGCGCTTGACTCTGCTATTGGCGGCATGGTCGGCTATCCAGGTTACGAACATCCCCGGGACGATCTTTCATTTCGCACTCAAGTCGCCTATTTTGCAGAAAATCATATGGTCGGTACTAAGAAACAACTCCAACGCTATAAGCAATATGCTTTGGATGCCTTACGTAACGCTACTTCCATTGCTCAAGAGTTCAAGAATGATCCGAATCTTCTCTTTAAAGAACCTTATAAATTACATGAAGTTGTGAGTAACTCCCGCTCTGCGAGAATTATTGCCGAAAACATTGCTCATTTTAGTAAATGATTTTCAACATAATCCAGCGCCAGTAAGGTATTTTCAAACATCAACAATTGTTTCTTATGCTCGCCCTTCATAAGCGTTTGAAACTCATGATCTTTCAATAATACTTTCTTGACTTTTTCATTCACACTGGATAAAATGACCATGCCGTTATGTTTTTCTCGTTTTCGAATAAATTCAACCAACCGCACTACCCCGGAACTGTCAATGAAAGGGACATATTTCATGCGTAGAATTACAATAGGTCGTTTAATATCTAAATGTTCATCAATCTTATGATCAAAGACATTCATGGCGCCGAAAAAGAAAGGACCGTTAAGGGTATATACGCAGACTTTTTCTTTCAACAAAGAATTATTGTTAATAATGGTATTAATTTTAGTGTCTTTATGATAGTCTTCCATATGATTAACTTCAATCATTTTTGTAAGCGAGATGAACAACAATAAAATTGCCAATAACATTCCCACTTCAACTGCAAATACTAAATCGGTCAGCACGGTTAATCCGAACGTAACTAATAATACCGTCGTATCCAGCCAGCTTAATCTGAACACGGTTTTGAATTCTTGCACGTTCATCATTTTTACTGCTACAACCATTAAGATGCCGGCCAGGAATGCTTTAGGGATTTTTTCCGCAAGAGGCCCGAGGAAAAGTAATGTTCCTAATAAAAAAATCCCATGGATAACCCCGGCATACCTCGTTTTTGCTCCTTCCCGGATATTGACTCCGCTTCTGGCTACTGCTGCGGTTGCCGCCATGCCGCCAAAAAATGGCATGATGACATTGACCGCACCTTGTGCTACTAACTCGCGGTTGCTGTTATGTTTTGTTCCAGTCATGCCGTCGCAGACTACGGCGCACAATAATGCTTCAATCGCCCCCAATAAAGCAATGGTGAACGCGGCAGGAAGAACATCTTTTACTAACTCCCAGGAAAATGAAGGGACTTGTATGGTTGGCAAGCCAGTAGGTATTGTTCCGACCACAGGAATGTTCAATGCTAAAATAACTGCTAATGCTGTGAATCCGATTAGCGCTACGATGGAAGCAGGAATATTTTTGGTGTATTTATTTTTTGAGAGAAGCATGGGCAAGAAAAGTAAGATTACCACCGTTCCCAACGTTATACCCAACGCTGCTATACTCAGGTCAGGAAGATGAATAAAAATTTGCGACACCGTCTGCCAGACATGTTCCTGCGGTTCAAGCTTCAAGCCTAGCGCATTACCTATTTGGCTGATAAAAATAATTGCTCCGATCCCGGCGGTAAATCCCGAGATGAGCGGCATGGGCAGATACTTTACTACTTTTCCCACTTTGAGCAAACCAAATCCGATCTGAAATATCCCTGCCAGAAGGCCCGCTAGCAACAAGCCTTCAATGCCAAATTTTGTTACGGTGCTTAAAATCAAAACTACCATGGCGCCGGTCGGGCCGGTAACGGAAAATATTGAACCTCCAAATAAAGAGCCTAAAATTCCTGCTATGATAGCAGTATACAAGCCCATCACCGGTGGAACTCCGGAAGCGATGGCAAATGCTAATGCTAGGGGTAATGCTACTACTGCAGTAATGAATCCTGCTTTAAGATCGTAGAGGAAATTCTCTTTGAAATATGCTTTGAGCTGATTTTGGTACTCCATAAGCCACGGCTACAGAAGCAGTCAGTATTTAAGCATTATTGTCTTGGTATATAACAGTCTTTTACATTCTTCTCATAAATATAAGTCAACCACTTCATACGAACCTAACGAATACACCTCTACAATATCCTGTAAGAAATTAAGTGCGCTTTTGACTCTTTCCTCGCGAAGGTTTCCTTCTATTTCTAAATAAAACACATATTCTCCCATCTTTCTTCCCGAAGGGAGTGATTCGATTTTTCCTAGATTAATATTTTTCAGAGCAAATGGCGCTAGGAGATTAAACAGCAGTCCTGGCTTGTCTTCTCTCGGCCTTAACAGCAGGCTGGTCTTTGCATTTTCTTGAACCAGCGTTTCTTCTAAAGAAATAACTAAAAATCTAGTCACGTTATCGTGATGGTCTTCGATATGCTCTTGAAGAATCTGCAATCCATACTGTTCTGCCGCTTCTTTAGAACCTATAGCTGCAAAGGATTGGTCTTGGGCAGCCATCTCCATTGCTTTTGACGTGCTGGAAGATTCAACAATATTTTTCCCGGACAGAAAAGCAGAACATTGCCCTAACGCTTGCGGATGGGAGATAATTTTGGTGTAATTTTGATTTTGCCCAGCTAGGCAATGCCGTATCGGAAAAGTGTACCCTTCATTTATTTTTATTTTATATTTCAGCAGGCCAAGAATACTTTCTCGGACACTGCCTTGCAGCATGTTTTCAATGGGAATTATCCCCTTCTCAACTTTATTAGCTATGATCGCTTTGAAGACTTCTTCAATCTTGCCGCAGAGGATTAATTCTTTTCCTGCAAAAAGTTTCATGCCCACCAGATGAGAATAACTGTATTCAGGTCCGAGAAGAGCGATTTTACTCATCGCTGATCTTCACCTTTTTACCTTGCAAGGCAGGATGACTTTCAAAATCTTTCTGAAGAGAAAGAAGCAGTTCTTCCAATTCTGTTTTTGTATTCTTTTGAGCCATTGCGCTTACTTCTGTAACAGTATCAACATATGCACGCACGGCTTCCTCGCCGAAAGGATTTTCGTGCAATATTCCAGAATGCAATGACGGTTCCTGTGTGAGCATTCTTTTCGTTGCATAAAGGCGAAGAATAAATGCGGGAGTAGTTGCTTCCGGCTGGATGTTAGGAGCTATTTTAGAGAGGGCATAAGCAAAAGTTATATTTGAAAAATGAGTCAAGCATTGCACTACGGCCATAGTTTTATCATGTTCTTCCGCATTCATCAAAGTTACTTTTACGCCTAAAGAATCCAATGCGTTGGTATACCAAGAAAGGTATTTTTCTCCCCGTTCCGGGCAGAGAATCATGTTTTGGCCTTTGAGTAGATCTATGCTTGGTCCGAAAAGCGGATGTCCTCCAATCACTTCTGCCTGAGAATATTTCAGCATCGCTGCCACCGGCTTCATCTTTACAGAAGTGAAGTCAGTGAGCAAAGCTTCTTTTCTTACATAAGGGCCAATTTCTTCTATCACTTGCTCTGTTTTTTCTAAAGGAACCGAAACAATCACTATGTCACCATGCTTGGCAAGTTCAATATTATTAGTATTCTCTTTATCTGAAACTAAAACTGTATAATCAAATAACCTGAAAGCCTCTGCAAATAACGAACCCATTTTTCCTCTGCCGCCGATGATGGAAATTGTTTTTGGTTGGTAGTTCATTTTTGCACTTCCCGTGCTTTTTTCATAATTAGTTCAAATAATTCCTGCACAAATCTCTCATCATCAAAACCAAGTCCCTTTAATTTCTGAGCCCGGTCTTTGATTATTTCTTTTTCTCTTCCTTTGTTTTGGATAGGGAGACCATGTTTCTTTTTATATTCGCCAATTTCCTTGCCGATAGTAAGGCGCTGTGCTAGCAGCTGCAATAAGTGCGCGTCGATTCCGTCTATCTTTCTTCTCAAGCCGTCTAGCTCATCCTTGTTCATGCTTGTTTCACAGCTCTGTTTTTGATTGCTTCCAAGTATCTGGCAAATGCAGAAGCGGTCAGCCCCTGTTGGTAATCGCAAACCTCTTCCCCGTTAATCTGCGGCTTTTCATCATTTCTGATGACATGAATAAGTAAACCATTGGCGCCAGCATCGAGGTATTCCGTCGCTACGCCTGGAACGAGGTCCCTTCTTCCAGTAGAATGGCTCGGATCGCCGATCACGGGCAGATAGGTTGCTTTTCGTAATTCAGCAAGAAAATCAGGACGAGGCGTGTTTCGCATTATCCCGTCGCTATCATTGATGCCCCGTTCACAAAGAATGACTTTGGGAATTTTTCCTTGCTTGTCGTATTCCACAGCGACGTATTCAGCTGCACATAGAACTTCTTTTAATTTAGGAAACAATCCCGTTTTCAGCAAAACCGCTTCGTCATGTTCGGCGGCATATTGTCCAACATCTTTGAGCAAAGCATAATTCTGCATATTGCGTGCGCCAATCTGTAAAACATCTGCATAAAATCCGACTTCTTCTACCTTATGCTGATCCATCACTTCAGTAACGATGGGGAGCCCCGTTTTTTCCCGAGCTTCTGCCAAAATTTCCAACCCTTCCAAGCCTAATCCCTGAAAGGAATAAGGTGATGTTCTGGGCTTATATGCTCCTCCACGTAACAGATCTGCTCCTGCTTCCCTCACTCTTTGGGCGATTTCGAGGGTTTGTTCTCGAGAATGTACTGCGCAAGGGCCGGCGATGATAGTAGGTTTTTCTGTTCCTACTTCCACTGCGCGAACAGTGAAAGCGATAGTTTTTAGATTTTCTTTAAACTGCAGCAAGCCTTTCCTAGCTATGCAACGATATTCATCCCAATTTTGGCCGACCATTGATTTTCTTCTCCTTTACAGTTATGGCTTTTTCTCTATTTCTTTTTGCCGGATCCGCAGAACATCGCCGCGAACCCTTACCAGCTAAAATAAAAAGCAGAGAAATAACTAGCGCTCCAGTTTACGTAGCTGCTAGTGTGAGCCATGAAGGGGAAAATATGATCTTTTTATTTAAATATTGCTGTGATAAAGAAGGCAATAGGGGTTCAATTAAAGAATTTTAAATATGCTTTTTCAAACTCTTGCCGTTCTTCTGGGCCTAAGCCGTATTCTACATACGCTTCCAGAAGCGCGTCTGCATCGCTTTGCTGGCGAGGATCCATCTTCTCATATCCTTTGATGGCTCTTGCTTTCTTTTTTTCTTCTTCCGAAAAATGATAGGGCTCAGTTACAGTGTAAAGAAACGGTGTTTCTTTTAATCCAAAAGCAGAAAATGAAGACCGGTGCCTATGGTCCTGGACGGCAGCTGCTAAATCCTCTGCGGAGCTGAAAAAACCTTTCATAATATCAGCTCCATCACCTAAATAAGAAATTTCAAAACCGTAACCGCGGTTACAATTATACAGCTTAAGGGGCGCGGTAAGCCGATCTCCTTTGCCTAGTTGGGAACATGCTTCCTTGAATTCCTGAGCTAAGGGGTCTCTGTCTTCTGCCGCCGCTCTTACTATACTTCTCTGAAAATTTTTGGCTATACCGGCGAATTGGTTCAGTAGATCGTATACTACCAGCGTATTTTTAAAATAAAATGCATCTAGCTTATGATGAGCTTTTCGATGCGTACTATAGGTAGTTATATTCATGGCTTCTGAAAATAAAAATAAGTTTATAATTTTTTACCATATACAACTATGGTCTTTTTTGCCTTACTGCTCTTTAGCTAAGAAAATTTATAAATGGAAGGGCTTGTTTCAAGCCTGCCTACTATATACTGAGACACTGCGTGGGCTGGACTATCGCCGGGGTAGCAAAGCTTGGCCAAATGCGCAGGACTTAAGTTGCAAAACAGAAGTAATCCTGTCTCTTAGTGGGTTCGAGGGTTCAAATTGCCTGCTACACTAGGCGAACGTACTCAAGTGGGATATTCTTCGAAATCCCACGACATAGCTGTATAATGTAGCGGCGTGAAAGTCCCTTCCCCGGCACCATTTCTATTTGTAGTTTTTATGTACAAAATTCTGTTTATAATGACTGAGGTTGCCTTTTTCCATAGCATCAAAGAGGTAGTAAAGCATTCTCCCTACGGTGGTGTTATTTTTCATATCATCCAGAGTATCTCGTACGTCTTGCTCCAGAATTCCTTTTCGGGAATCCCAGGGATCATATTTTCTCAGATAACTTTTCCATCGTCGTTCTAGACAGGAAATATATTCCAGGTTTAACTTTTCCGGCATTTTAGTTGTAGACAAAAAGTATATTATTACATTTTCCGCAGCTGAAAAGCCTACTTCTGTGTTTTTTCAAACCGCTTCTGCACTGCATCCCAATCAACGGCTTCTATGAAAGCTTTGATATAGTCGGCACGATTCAGTCCGTAATCCAGCATGAAAGCGTGTTCAAAGACGTCCATGATCAGCAACGGAACAGTTCCGGCTAGATGGCCGACATCGTGTTCGTTAATCCATAGATGCAGCAATTTTTTGCCAACCGGATCATAAGCCATCACTACCCAGCCGATGCCGCGCATCTTTCCGGTCTCTACGAATAGATCATGGCATTTCTGCCCGGAGCCAAAAGTTTCCACCATCAACTTATGCAATCCTGATTTTTCCGGGAGAGAGGTTTTTTTCTTGCCCATATTACCAAAATACAGTTCATGCATTCTCATACCGTTAAACTCCCAGCCGAAACGGCGTTTTAGCTCGGCGTATTCAGGAGTTCCAGTCTTGCCGTCTTTCTCCATGGCCGCAAATGCTTCTAAGAGCTTGTTGGTATTGGTTACATAGCCTTGATATAACTTGAAATGATTTTGTAATAGTTGATCACTGAATCCTTTAAGTCCTAATAGATTTTCAAAGTTTTGTGCTGTATATGTCATTTTATTTTCCTCCATTATCTTTTTATATTTTAACCCTTCGGAGAAACCAATCTTTTAGTAACTTCACGAAGTAAATAATCTAAGGGGTTAATTTCTTCAGCAGGGCTATTATCTTTATTTGAACGAACCTTATAGGGATCTGTTGAAACAATTACAGCAATGTCTTCGAATCTTCCTTCTTCTTCTAGGGTAATACATCCTTCTTTGGTTCGAGGTAACAAATAAATACCCCCCATCACAGAACCATTATAACTTAAAACTAAATTGAAAAAAGTATGATCATGTAATTCTCCTTCTTCTTCGCCAGTTACTTGGAAATCATATTCTCTCCCATCAGGCCCTTGAACTTTATATTTTCCTTGCAGAAAATCTACTACATCAACTTTTTTTTCAAGATTTTTCTTAGTCATGGTCTCACTCCTAAATTTTTCCAACTAAATCCAATCCCGGTTTCAGGGTCGGCTTTCCCGGTTCCCAGCTGGCTGGACAGACTTCGCCGCCATGTTCGCGAACAAACTGAGCTGCTTTGATTTTCCTGATCAATTCTTTGGCGCTTCGGCCAATGCTGTTGTCATGCAGTTCAAATGCTTTCAATACGCCGTCAGGATCGATGATGAAAGTTCCTCGCAAACTCAGGCCTTCATCAGCAATGTATGTTCCATAACTGCGGCAGATTTCGCCGTTGGGATCGGCTACCATCGGGAATTTTATTTTTTTAATAGTAGGAGAACTGTCATGCCAGGCTTTGTGAGTAAAGGCAGTATCGGTGCTGACACTTAATACTTCCACATTTAATTTCTGAAACTCTTCGTGGTGATCAGCCAATTCCCCTAATTCCGTAGGACAGATGAAGGTAAAATCAGCAGGGTAAAAAAATAGAACGACCCATTTGCCTTTATATTGGTCCAGCTTTACAGTTTTGATTTCATCATTCTGAAATGCTTTTGCTTCAAACTTTGGCGCTTCTGCGTTGATTTCTAATTTGTTTTCTTCCATGTGTAGACTTCCTCAAATTAAAATTTAATCATCACCGTTCCTTTCTTAATTTTTGTCTGACATGCTAATCTATGTTTTCTATCCCGGTCCATCGCCACTTCCTCTTCCGTCAACTCAGAGAGATTCTCTTCACCTTCAACTATATCGATCATGCAAGTGCCGCATAAGCCTTCCCGGCAGCCGAATAACACACCCAGCTCTTCGCAGGCATCTCTGATCGGATACCCACCAGGTAGTTCTATATGATTATCGTTCGTTTTTACTATAGCCATGAGAAAAGGTATTGTTTTTTATAAATTTTAGAGGTAAATCGTATATAAAACTTTTGGTGAAAATAATGGAAATGAAAAAAATGATTAATTAGGTACTTCCATACCTAACTTTTCGCAAATTCTCTTCTGATTTTCGGTCAAGCGCTTGGGATGCTTGCGCACAAATTCTTCAAACTCTCTATCTATGTCTTTCATCATGCCGCCACCTCTTTCAAAAGAAAATTAATGATGAGGAAGTTGTTTATAAAATTTCTTTTTTCAAATGGGTAGTGAAAAGAAGTTGTCATGAAAGTGCGGTAAAGCGCCTTGTTTCTAGAGCTTTAAAAAGGCGCTTTTCAAATCTCCGCACTTTGTGACATAAAAGGGCTGATAACTCCGCAATTTAACGGAGTTATCGTCCTTTTAATGTATTGTGAGAGTGAAAAAAGAAACGAAAAGTGGTCAAGAAATCAGAAAAAACTCTAAGATTACTTCTTATCTTCCATATGCGGCTTGCAGATCTTCCAAGCCAAATTAAGAGCGTCTCTAGCTTAATACATTTCATCGGCCGCTTGGCGGAGCCTTTCAGCCAATTGAGTTCTCCCTCTGCCTTCATCCGCCTCTGCTTGGCGTTCTATATCATCAGCCGTCTTTTGCATAAATTCTGCTAAAGAATCATAACGCAGCTTGCCTACCGCGGCAGCTAAATCATTTAAAGAGCGGTATCCTTCAACCTGCACGGGATGTTTTGATTTTTCTTCAGGCATGGAACAACTTAAAAAATGGAATAATATAAATGTGTTGGTAAGGAAAACTCAAACAACCTCTTCTGCTCCTTTTT
>JBBSWK010000201.1:0-2712 GCA_038046325.1 Nanobdellota archaeon
CGAGATAACCCCTCATTAAAAGGAGTTCTTCCAAAGAATTATGCCCGTCCAGCCTTAGATAAGCAACGGTTAGGAGAATTGATTGATTTAATCGGAACTATCGGGCTTGGCGACAGAGAAAACCGCAGTAAAGATATTCTTGGCAGAGTGTATGAATATTTCTTAGGTCAATTCGCAGACGCAGAAGGAAAAAGAGGCGGACAGTTCTATACGCCAAGAAGTATCGTTCAACTGCTGGTTTCTATGCTTGAGCCATACAAAGGTAGAGTATTTGATCCCTGCTGTGGCTCTGGTGGAATGTTTGTCCAATCAGAAAAATTTGTTCAGGCACACGGCGGAAGAATAAATGACCTTTCTATTTATGGGCAGGAGAGTAACCAAACCACTTGGCGTTTGTGTAAGATGAATTTAGCCATCAGGGGAATAAACGCCAAGATAGAATGGAACAATGAAGGAAGTTTTTTGAATGACGCCCATAAGGATTTGAAGGCTGATTTTGTTATTGCTAATCCACCATTTAACGATTCTGATTGGAAAGGAGAAATGCTGCGGGAAGATGTAAGGTGGAAGTTTGGCGTTCCGCCAACGGGAAATGCTAACTTCGCTTGGGTGCAGCACTTTATTTATCATTTAGCTCCCAGCGGTGTTGCGGGGTTTGTCTTGGCAAATGGCTCAATGAGTTCTAATACCTCTGGCGAAGGAGAGATTAGAAAGAAGATTGTTGAAGCTGATTTAGTTGATTGCATGGCTGCACTACCTTCCAATCTATTTTATAATACTACAATTTCTCTATGTCTTTGGTTTGTTGCTCGGGATAAACGAAATCATAAATTCAAGGACAGAAGGGGAAAAGTACTTTTTATTGATGCCCGTAAGTTAGGAGTAATGATTGACCGAAGGCATAGAGAATTAACTGACGCTGATATTAAGCGAATTTCCGACACTTATCATGCTTGGCGTGGCGAAGGTGGGAAGTATTCCGATGTTTTGGGATTCTGCAAATCAGCTACCTTAGATGAGATTAGGAAGCATGAACACATTTTAACGCCAGGTCGATATGTTGGCGCTGAGGAAGTAGAAGAGGACATGGAAGAGTTTGCGGAGAAAATGAAGCGATTGACTTCGGAGTTGTCTAAACAGATGCAGGAAGGTAAGAAGCTGGATGAAGAGATAAAGAAGAATTTGGCGGGGATTGGGTGGAAGGTGTGAAAATGGATAAAGAGGAGTTAATCAGAAAACTGGAAGATATAGAATGGGAAGATTTTGAGGTTAAAGAGGCAAAATCAGACGTTCCCAAGAGCAGTTGGGAAACTGTTTCAGCGTTTTCTAATACCAATGGGGGGTGGCTCATTTTTGGAGTTAAAAAAGAAGGGAAGACGTATTTTACACAAGGAGTTCAAAATCCAGAAAAGGTTGAACATGATTTTATTGGTGTCCTGCGGGATAAGCAAAAATTTAATAAGATAATTGAAGTGACGTGTAAAAAATATAATTTAGAAAATAATATTGTGTTGGGATTCTATATCCCCAAGAAACATGCCAGAGAAAAGCCAATCTATTTTAATGACCAGAAGAACACTTTTATTAGAACTGGGAGTGGTGATCAAAGAGCAACTCCTGAAGAAATAGATACAATGTATAGGAATGCTTCATTTGAAGAAAAAGACCAAGAGCTAACTTCTTTTAAGGTTGAGGATTTGGATAAAGAAGCTATTAAGCAATATCGAAACTTTTTCTTACAGGTAAATCCTGCTCATAGGTACAATACTCTTTCTGATGTTGAATTTCTACAAAAATTAGGCATAATCAAAGAAAATAAAATTACCTTTGCCGGGTTGTTTCTGTTTGGGACAGAAGACATTTTAACGGAGACCATCGCCAATTATAGAATAGAGTACTTAGAAATTGAAGGAATTTCTTATGAAGATGCACCAACAAGATATAATTATCGGATTTCTTCAGAAAAAAATGTTTTTTTCACGTTTTTTGATATCTATGAAAGGTTGCTTCGTAAGATCGAAGTTCCATTTTCAACTAAACTGGGGGTAAGGGAAGATGATCCTCCGCATTTACAAGCCTTACGAGAAGCGTTGGTCAATTTGATTATAAATACTGATTATTTTAGTAAAGCTAATCCTCGGATAAGAGTTTTTACTGATAGGTTTGAATTCTTTAATCCAGGGGCGCTTCCTAAGAAGATTGAACTTATTTTAAAAGAGGACTTTTCTCTTCCCCGAAATCCCATTCTTGCAAAAGCATTTAGGTTCCTGCGATTCTCCGAGAATATAGGATCGGGCTTCCATAAAATGATTAATGGCTGGAAGAAGCAGTATGGCACGTCTCCCGTTATCGAGGGGGATTTTGATTGGTATAAAATGACCTTCCCTCTTAATCGTAGTATTATTAAACCTACGAATAAAACTACGAATAAATTAGATATTCATTCTGAAATGCTTAAGTTGCTGGTGAATAACCCCACTTTAAGTATGGTAGAGATCGGTCAAAAACTACAAATAACTCCTTACAATGTCCAATACTATATTAATAAATTAAAAGAAGCGGGAAGAATTAAACGTGTAGGAAGCAAGAAGACCGGTCGTTGGGAGGTAAAGGGTAATGGTACCCTTTAAACTACCCGTTAAACTATACTATATTTAGGGAGAGAATGAAGAATTTGGCAGGGATTGGGTTTACTGTAAAATGAATAAGAAA
>JBBSWK010000202.1:0-5857 GCA_038046325.1 Nanobdellota archaeon
ATTAAATAGGTAGATATTTCTTTTAACATGGAAAAAGGAAAAGCCCTCGGCGAGTGAACAAAATGGCTTCGCATTTTGAACTCTCCTCGTTCTTTTTGATTAAAAAGCCCTCGGCGAGGATTGAACTCGCGACCTTTACCTCTTTGTCACTCCATTCATTATTCTGACGGAATATACCAAGGTAACGCGCTACCGCTGCGCTACGAGGGCACTTTAGACATATGTCTTTTATTTGAGAAACCTATTTGTTTTAAAAACCTTTCCAGCTGCTGATGACCATAAATCTCTAAAGTATTTCGCTTACCGTCCCGATTACTTTTATCCACATATAAACTAAAATCACGAGAAAGATGTTTTTCTAGTTGATTAATTAAAGGAATACTTGCCATTTGAATAGTAATCCGGGGGTAAGGGTTTCTGTACTTTTTCCTGCAATCAAAAAATAAACAACCATCAGTGTCAAAAATTCCTCTTATTGTAGCATACAACAACTTGTTATCGGCTTCTATTATTTTTGGAATTATGATAGTTCTCGTTTTTATCCCAGGAGTAAAACCTAAACTCAAAAAGAATGTAGCAAGCTCCTGAGAGTAAAATCTTACTTGTAAAGTATTTTCATCTTTTCTGTAGCAGAAGGATGGTTTTGTGGACGGGAAATATTTCTTTACAATAGAAACTAAGTGAATTTTAAGATATTCCTCATCTAGAACAGCGTTCCCAGTTATGCCTACAACTATGCGATTTTTACCATATTTACTAAGATAACCATCACCGATAAACGCCCCCACTAATTCGCTCAGTTCGCTATTAAGTTTTAACATTTTGTATTCCAGCTCTGTGAAGCCGGTTGCTTCATTTTTCTACCTCAACACAATCTTCTCGGCAATCACTTCTTTCTCTCCCTTGTATTCTTCTACCTGGCCGGTTAACTCTACATGGTCGCCTTCCCTCAGATAGATACTGCTGTCAGCAAATAAAATGACATCAGTGTGCACAACTTTCTCCCCTTCTAAATCAAAAAAGATTGCTTTATCGGTCACTTTCAGGTTTTTAACTGTTCCTTTCATGGCTACTTTTTCAGAATCAGTACTAGTTTCTACATCAGGCTTAAGTTCTAGATCCAACGTTTGACTATACACAAATAAAAAGCCTAACCCCAGCACCGTGATGATCAGAGAAAGCCGAATCAGCGTTTTTTCTTGCATAAGCAGTCCGTCGGCATAGCGATTATATACATTTCTATACTGAAATACATAAATAATGTGCTTTAAATCCTAAATCTTTATATACAGCACTTTCATCTATTTCGGTATGTCAGAAGAAAGAGTAACCCAGTTACGAGAACAATTATTCCAGCTAGAGCGAAGAATAAAACCGTTGGAATGGGATTCCAGCAGGAACCAGATCAACGAATTTAAGAAACAGCAGTTAGTAAAATTGAAAGAAGAATTTAATACTTTGACCCAAGAGTTGCATGGCCTGGAAAAGCCATAATATACTTTTTAACAACGTTTAAACAATTCACCCTAAATGTTTTTAAACTTCCCTTCATTCTAATCCCTAAAAGAGGGAGGAGATGAAATCGGTTATTTCTTTGCAGGAAAAAGCACATGCACAGTCTCTCACTGAGTTATTTAATAATTATCAAACTTCAGAAAAAGGACTTTCCAATCACGAAGCGGAACAACGGTTGCACACTTTCGGTTTTAATGAACTTCAAGCAGTTAAAGAAGACGGTCCGTTGAAAATACTACTGCGCCAGTTCTCCAGCCCATTGGTGATCATTCTCATTCTCGCACTCATAATCTCCTTTTTCCTCGGCGAAAAGATAGACGCTATAATTATTGCCATCATCGTCATCATCAACGCCATCCTAGGTTTTGTGCAGGAATACCGCGCGGAAAAAACCATGGAAGCATTGCAGAAAATTGCCTCGCCCAAAGCGGTAGTGCTAAGAGAAGGAAAAGAAACGATTATTGAGAGTAAAAATGTGGTCCCCGGCGATGTCGTAACCTTCAAAGTAGGTGATAAGATCTCTGCCGACGCCAGATTGATCGAAGTGCACGATGTCAAAATGCAGGAAGCAGTTCTGACCGGGGAATCGCAACCAGTTACTAAAAATATCGAGGCGTTGGACGCCAAAAAAACATTAGCTGATCGCAGAAATATGATTTACACTTCTACTATCGTCAGTAACGGCAGAGGAAAAGCACTGGTCACCGCCACGGGAATGAAAACCGAGGTGGGGAAAATTGCTCGCGATATTACGGAAGCAGAGGAGAAAATAGCACCATTACAACAAAACATCCGAGTGATGGGGAAATATCTTTCTCTTGCGGTAACCGTAATTGCCCTGCTGGTCTTCGTCATTGGCGTCGCCTTGGGGTTAGATTACGTGTTAATGTTTCTTACTGCAGTAGCTTTAGGTGTAGCCGCAATTCCAGAAGGATTGCCAGCTATCATCACTATTTCCCTGTCTTACGGCGTGCAGAAAATGGCCAAACGCAATGCCCTGATTCGAAAACTTCCTTCGGTGGAAACACTGGGCAGTGTTGATGTTATCTGTACTGATAAGACCGGTACCTTGACTCATAATGAGATGACGGTAACAAAAATATGGGCCGATGGTTCCCTCTATGATGTAACCGGCTCGGGATATGAAACTGCAGGCTCGTTCCTCCTCCGCGGAAAAGAAGTGAATGCTAAATCTCTACAAACTATGCTTAAAATTGGAGCTCTTTGCAATGATGCTGAATTCGATAAGAAAAAGAAAGTGATCGGTGATCCGACGGAAGCTGCCTTGTTGATCTCGGCAGAAAAAGCAGGGTTGCTGCGGGCAAAATTAGAACAGGAAGAGCCTCGCGTGGACGAAATTTCTTTCTCTTCTGAACGGAAGATGATGACTACTATTCATAAGACTGCATCGGGCAAAGTATCGTACACTAAAGGAGCTCCTGACATTCTTTTGAAATATTGCAATAGCATACTGATCAATGGCAGCGTGCAGCGACTCGATCGTAAGAAGAAAGACGAAATTTTGCAGCAGAACGAAACTCTGGCTGGAAATGCTCTTAGGGTGTTGGGATTTGGTTACAAGATTAAAGTGCAAGAAAAAGAAGACGCAGAAAAAGATATGATTTTCGTAGGTTTGCAGGCTATGATCGACCCTCCACGCAAAGAAGTGAAAGAAGCAATCCAGAAGTGTACTGATGCAGGAATACGCGTGGTAATGATCACTGGCGATCAATTGAGCACCGCCAAAGCCATCGCTGCGCAGATAGGAATTACCGGAGATGCTATCGGCGGTGAGGAATTGAACCAGATAAAAAATCTTGCTCTGCATATTGAAGACATTAATATCTTTGCTCGCGTTGATCCTGAACACAAATTACGCATTGTAGAAGCCTTAAAGAAAAAAGGCCATACGGTTGCCGTTACTGGCGACGGCATTAACGATGCCCCGGCCTTAAAACGAGCCGATATCGGCATTGCTATGGGCGTAACGGGAACAGACGTAGCCAAGGAAGCTTCTGATATGATTTTACTCGATGACAATTTCGCTTCTATCGTCAATGCGGTGGAAGAAGGCCGCGGCATTTATGACAACATCAGGAAGTTTGTTAATTATTTGCTTTCCAGCAATTTTGCAGAAATTTTAGTTATTTTCTTAGCCATGATTATCTTAGCCCCCTTCTTTGGATTAGGGTTGCCGCTTACCCCCATTCATATTTTATGGATAAATTTAGTCACCGACGGCTTGCCGGCCGTAGCACTAGGCGTAGACCCAGAACAAAAAGGAATAATGAAACGAAAACCGCGGCAATACGAAGAAGCGATCATCAATAAAGAAATGATTATCAGCATTGTAACCTTGGGCTTGATCATCTCTTTAGTTACCCTCTTTTTATTTTGGTCGTATCGAAATTCGATCCCGGGAAAAGCACAGACCATGGTATTTACTGCCCTGGTGGTATTTGAATTGGTAAGATTGCACATGATTCGGATGCACTATCACTTGTCCATATTCTCAAACGGCTATTTAGTCGCGGCAGTGGTGCTTTCCTTAGTTCTTCAGGCGATAGTGATGTATGTGCCTTTCCTTGCCAATTCTTTTGGCGTGGTTCCGCTAGGAGCAGCAGATTGGGTTTTGATAGGAATAGCTGCTGCTGGAATAGTGACCTTGAATTGGATGGTGCATAAGGTGAGGAAGATTAGTTCTGCTTGATTTTTACCAAAGGTTTTTTAAAACAGTAAGCAAAATTACTTTAAACATATAGCTGAGGCAGCATAAAGCGTGCATCAAGAAGGTGCTTTGGCCTCGGGAGGATAAACATGGAATTTAAACTGGTATTAGGAACTAAAGACGGCAAGTCTTTCCAAAAGGAAGTAAAAGATGCAGCTGCAGAGGCTTTGCACAATAAAGTTATAGGCGACACTATTTCTGGCGACGAGCTTGGCTTTCCGGGATACGAATTCATGATCACTGGCGGTTCTGATAAATGCGGATTTCCCATGAGAAAAGGCATCCAAGCTGCGCGTAAGAAAATCACTGCTGGAAAGAGCGTCGGTTTTTCAGGATTAGACCGCAATAAGAAGAAGCAGCGCGGTTTGCTGAACAAGAAAACGGTCTGTGGAGAGCGCATTTCTAAGATCATTCATCAAGTCAATCTGAAAGTGACCAAAGCAGGCCCTCAACTATTAGCTGGGGAAGCGGCACCAGGGCAATAAATTTTTATTCTTAATTCTTTACTATTCATTTCTTAAAATCACAAGTACAAACAAAAACATTTTTAAACCCTTTTTGTTTTCTTCCTTTACATTATGACTACAGTTAATCAAATGGCGAATAACTTTCAGCAACAAGCAGTGCTCTTCAATCGAAGAATGTCTGCTTTTTTTTCTTTTCTGGGAATGAAGCTTACAAATTTCAAGACCTTAACTCTTCAAGAACAAATCTCCTTTGGCCTTATTGGCATGGGCTTAGTCTTGGTCGTAACCTCGATCGTCTTATTTTTGGTGTAAAAATGGCAGTTGAAGATAAATCAGAAAAAATGAGTCCGTTTAAGGAGTTGCCAAGGCCACGGCAACCTCAACTGGAGAAAGAGAAGCCTAAAGCTCCTGAAGGAAAAGAGATAGTTATCAGATTAAGGCCTTGGAAAATGCTGAAAGGCCTTTTGGTTTTAGTTGTGCTTTTGAGTGTATTCTTTGCGGGCCGCCTTACTGCCAGTGATGATGTATCACTCCTTCCTGACTTTTCAACCTATTTTAGTCAGGACGCTGGTCCTTCAGGATTAGCGACCGGTGATACGAAAGGGGCAGAGGAAGCAGAAGATCCAAAAGCTACTACGGAGGAAGCGCCTACAGAAGAAGCTACTATGGAACAAAATGAGACTCAACTTGCAGGGAGTGGGAATAAAACCGCGGAAGTTGTAGAAGGACCAGAAACAGTTGTAGATGAAGGGTATTCCCAAGTTACTCTCTCCTTAGATGGAGTGTATAAAGATTGGAAAGGAACCTGGGGAAAGATCAAAGGCGTAAAATATACTATTACTAATAACGAGAAAGGCACCATCAAGCCGCATCATTTTTCTATGATTGTGGAGGGATATGAAGACGGAGAGAAACATTTCGATGTAGGCATTGCTTCACAAAGGGTAAAATCTGAGCAGACCTTAAGTGATGAGGCAGCAGTTTCTGGCGGATTTGCGTACAGCCCAGTAACCATTCCTGACAGTGACCTAAAGCACGTGCGAATTTCATTGTTTCTCCTCGATGTTAATGGAGAAACTATAGCTGCCGTACATCAAGAGGAAGATTTAAGTTAGAGGCAATTGATTTATATCTATTTACCTACTTT
>JBBSWK010000203.1:0-2349 GCA_038046325.1 Nanobdellota archaeon
TCTTCCAGAATATCTGTGACGAAGTTTTTATCACAGCGGTAGATGCGCACGTTTAGCGGAACAGGAGGTTCAAGGCTCCAGACTCGGAAATCCTGTTTTCCTTCTCCGGCAGCGATGTTTCCTGAAAAAACAGCTAATCCATTCGCAGGCGTTTTTGGATACCCCCGCAGGTGCTGGATCATTTTTTCTAAGGCGCCTTGGACGTTTTTCCTGGTAACGGCTGATTTGATGTTGGAAGCAGTTCCCTGTTCTTCGGCCAGATGCTGAACAATCTTAAATAATTCATATCCCTGCGGGATATAGACGGTTACAAACTCAGTATGGGGAGCCTTATGGCTCTTTAATTCATTAATTGTTTTCCGTAAGTGCAGTTTTTCTGTGGCTGATAAGCTCATATCATAAGAAATAGGATATGTATTTTATAAAGATTTGTTGTTTTATAAAGGAAGGTTCAACTGCCCGGCAATCTTTTGCACTATTCTCTGCTTATGTATTTCTTTTGCAGTATCAAATACTAGAACTTTATGCCCTTTCTCTTGAGCTTCCATCAGGCAGATCTGAAATATTTCTGCATCCAGATTTTCCTGGATTTTCTTTTTGGAATATTTCCGGGCCTTCAGGCGTTTTTCTAAGGTTTTAAGGTTAGAATGGGTTAAAACTATGCAGAGATCAACTAGTTTCTTGGGCAGGAGATGGCTGATATGTGAATCGATAATAAGTCCTTTCTTGGTTTGATTTAGTTTTTCTTTCACTAGTTTTTCGAATTTTTTGTAATTAATATCATAGCTTTGTTTGGAACGATTGTAGCGGCTAGAAATGCGTTTGTAGTAATAATGCAGGTCGAGACGATCGTATCCTAATTTTTTGGCCAGAAATTTTGCTAAAGTTGATTTACCTACGCCGGGAGAGCCAGAAATGGCGATGAGAATTTTTCTCTGTAAAACATTTTGCTTCGCCTTGATTAACACAGTAAGTACTGAAATACATAAATTTTATAAACCTTGCTTAGATGAATATTATAATTATGAATGAAGAACATAAAAGTGGAAAAGTTAACAGACGGATTAATGAAATTGTTGATCGTAGTAAAGAAAATCCAATAATTGGTCACTATCATATTGCAGAATTAGGTTATTCATTCATTCCCGAACAATCTGCTTGGTTAGGCTACGAAGTAGGGTTGTTCCAAAATTATTATCAAAAAAGTCGTCGTCGTTAACCTATTTTTTTAGAATATCTTCAAACATTATTCTTATCCCGTTTTTCCTGCTGTCGATGTTTTAAGTGTCTGTGTTTCATGAAGCCGGAAATAAAATGCTTGTGGACAAGGTATTCAACGATGACAATAACTGCAAATAATCCTACTGTATAACTGGCTAAAGTAAGCAATTCAGGCCAAATTCCGGAAATGCCGGTATTAAATAAGAATACTTCTCGAATAATGCTTTCGGAGATGACAAAGGGATTGAAGCTGGCAATACTTCTTATGGTAGGAGATATAGTTTCTATGGGCAAGACGATTCCAGATACAAATAAGAGCAAGCTTCCAGTAGAGATGGAAGCCAAGGTTCCCGTTTCTTCAGACTTGAAGGCATATCCTATGCCCATGCCCATGAAGGAAAAGACGGAAGAAGATAGTAGTAAAACTCCGGCTACTGGCAATAATTGTACCAAATTATCTTTGAGGAATACTGCAGAGACCGCTAATATAACGACAACTTGCACTAAGGTTATTACTAAAGTAGTAAGATAGGTGGAAATAACGAAAGTTCCTTTGCGCAAAGGTAAGAAGTAATTTCGAAAGAATGCTGGGCTGTTCTTTTCCATCATTACTAAAGTTGTCCCAAGCAGTAATGACGTGAACATGACTACTAACACTAAGAGGGCAGGGAACATATAGTTGAGGTAGGAGCTTTCCTGCCCGACTTTTTCAATTTTAGTGACTAAAGGCGCGGATAAGACCTTGGCATCAGTTACTTTTTGCGCATCTAAGCTGGTTTTCATTTCCGTTACTTTTTGCTGTGCAGTTTCTAAGGCACTGACACTTTCCTGCAGATTTTGTGTGGTTGAGCTTAAGCTCGAAGTGGTGCTTCCCACCGCAGTAGCAGCAGCAGTTAATTTTGTTTTTGTATTGAGCAGTTCTTCTTCTAAAAGAACTAATGCTCCAAGGAAGCCGGAGGGAGTAGTAGTTGTAGGAGCGGTAGTATTCGTTGCGTTGGCAGTAGCATTTACACTTACTGTTCCGCCATTCACTAAAGCATCCAATGCTTGTAATTTTTCTTTTACTTCACCCAGGCTGCTGAGGATAGCAGATTTATCTTCAAGTTCAGAAGCTTCCACCGCTTCTTT
>JBBSWK010000204.1:0-1472 GCA_038046325.1 Nanobdellota archaeon
CAGCACCACAATTCATAAAAACATTCTCGCAAAACAAATTTTCATGAAATACGCCCATCTAGCAGACTTACATCTCGGTTCCTGGCGAGAGCCAAAGATGCGTGATCTCTCCACCGAAGCATTCCTCGCCGCTATGGATCAATGTATAGAAAACAAAGTTGATTTCATCATCTTTGCCGGAGATATCTTCAACACCTCACTTCCGTCGCTAGACACGCTCAAAATAGTCACCAAAAAACTCAAAGAGCTGAAAGACAACAATATCCCCCTCTACGTCATTGCTGGTTCGCATGACTTCTCACCATCAGGAAAAACCATGATTGACGTCTTGGAAAATGCAGGATTATTAAAAAATGTCTGCCATGGAAAGATCCACCCGGAAACCAAAGAGCTGCACCTGCAATTTACTACCGATCCTAAGACCAATACTAAGATTACCGGTATTCTTGGACGGAAAGGACAGCTGGATAAAACTTATTATCAAAACTTGCATCTTGAGAATCTGGAACAGGAATCCGGCTACAAAATTTTCATGTTTCATACTACCTTGTCAGAAATGAAACCCAAACACCTGGAAAAAATCGAATCCCAACCGGCTTCTTTCCTTCCCAAGCAATTCAACTATTATGCCGGAGGCCATATTCATCATCCTACCAAAATCGAGCTGGAGGGCTACGGCACCTTGACTTATCCTGGCGCATTATTCCCTAATAATTTTTCCGAAGTGGAAAAATACAGCCACGGAGGATATTATCTTATTACTGTTGACAATTTAGAAAAAAATACACAAAATAACATGCAGAAAATCGAATGGATCCCCGTCAAAACTATGGAACATCATGCCATTACTACCAACTGCAATAACAAATCTCCGGAAGTCATAACGTTTGAAATTCTCAACCATTTCGAAAAAGTCAACCTACAGGATACCCTAACTACTATACGACTTACCGGAACTCTGGCCAAAGGCAAAGTTTCTGACATCAACTTCAGCCAGATTTTCGCCGAATTGTATAATAAAGGTGCTTATTTCGTCATGAAAAATACAGCTGGATTACAGTCAGAAGAATTCGAAGAGATCAAAATTTCCGCTTCCAACCCCGAAACCATGGAAGAGGAGATTATCAAAGAACATCTTCAGCAGAACAAGTTATACAATGCTGAAACTGAACTTTTACTTACTAAGACCTTATTGAATGCTCTTACTACCACAAAAAAGGAAGGAGAGACGCTTTCTGATTTTCAAGAACGAGTAATCCAAGATATGAGTAGAATTCTACAGCTGTGATTATCTTATCTAAGATTAAAAACCCATAAATAACATAAAAATTATAAAAAAAATAAAGATTAAAAAAAAGTTTACCTTTTCTTTCTTAAGTAGAGTACTACTGCCACTACCACGGCTGCAGCGGCAAGTAAGGCTAACAACAATCCTTTGCTCATGCCTTTCTGCTCCATAGCCGGTTCTTCTG
>JBBSWK010000205.1:0-1400 GCA_038046325.1 Nanobdellota archaeon
ATCTATGAATGTCTGCTTATTATGCTTACTTACGGATTCCTCGTACTTTTCCATAAGGTACATTATTCGTTCTCTGATATTATTCATTGTAACCAACCTCCGCTTAATTGATAATCAAATGTGTCTTCTTTAGACATAATGGTTCTTTGAGTTAATTCCTGCACTTGCCGATGAAATATCCGTTGTATTGTTTTTGTGGTCAAATCAACCATGGGCATCACCTCAATTTTATGAAATCTTAAGAATTCTGCATGTTTATATAGTCTAGCCGGGGTTGTCCAGTGGTCCAGTGGGTATGCTAAAAATCCTTCTTTGTAGGAAATTTTTGAGAATTAAAGGCTATTGGCAGTTGTCCAGTGGGTTGTTCTGTGGATAGGAAATTTGACTGATTTTCAGTAAAGTTTTTAACTTTTCTTTGTTTGTAAGGGATATGAAAGTTTTATTTGTATGTAATCAGAACAAAAACCGCAGCAAGACCGCAGAACACTTGTTTAGCACGAAATTTCAAACTAAATCAGCTGGACTGTATAATACTAAACCGGTAACGGTGAAGGAACTCTCTTGGGCTGATGCCATTATTGTCATGGAAGAAGCGCAGCGTAGTGAGCTTGCTAAACGCTTTCCTAAACAATATGCCCAGAAGCGCATCCTTTCCTTCGATATTCCGGATGTCTATGATTACAATAGCTCAAAACTAGTTAGTGAATTGAAGTCAAAAATGGAAGAATATGCTGACGTCTTAGCATAACCATTCTTCAAATTGCCGTTTTGCTTTTTCTTTGGAAGAAAATATTTTTGTTTCTGCTACTGACAATTCTGGAATTCTTCTGGTAACTTTGTATTTTGTTCCAGTTTCATCCTGATATTCCATAATGGTGACTTCCCACTTCACAAGAAAAGACAACGATCTTTTCGGTGCCCAGATAAAGTCGTAGCTTTATCTCGGGTTTGGTTGGATGTTTTGCCATAATCTTTGATCTTAAACTCTCATTTATATTTTTTTTTATCGAGAATTGTCCAGTGGATAAGAAAAGGGGCAAAAAAAATTTACGCTACCAAAACACCATTCAAGGCAGCTTCCTGCCCAGGTCGGGAAGTAATCCTAACTTTTCCCATCTTAGTCTCGACAACAGCTCCTTTGGTGATGATGTTTCGTCTTACTAAGTGAGGGTTAGCCGGGTTTCCGACTACGTTCAGAATTTCAACTTTGGTAGCTTTCCCTTTCTTATCGCAAACGTTAACGTGGCTGGCAGCCAGCATAGAATATTTTACTTCTCCGCCGCGTACGCGGGTGGATTTGACTTTTTGTTCCGGGCTTAACTTGGTGTTAGCCTGGAATCCAGCTAGTTCTGCTCGCTTTTTGCCTCTGGTGAAATGGTATCTGCCTCCAGATGGTTTTC
>JBBSWK010000206.1:0-3743 GCA_038046325.1 Nanobdellota archaeon
GTATTTGTTGAAACTTTGGCTTGCCCAAAGTTTCCGGGAATTCCTTACGGAACAGGATTAGCAATCCTGCGCTATACCGGATTAAGCGACGGTGGCACTATGAACAGGACACTTTTATTCTGATTTTTAAATATTGCTATAGTAAAAAGCTATAAAAAGAGAATTAAAAAATCTATTCCTGCTGCTCGTTAGGGAAAGGAGCATTGCGGTGAATCTTGGCAAAGTATGGCACTGCCACCACATAATCTTCCCCGAATCCAGCAATATCTCCTTCGATAGCTTCACAGGTTTTTCGTAACTTAGAAATTGCTCTTTTCAGTTCCACCAAATCCTTTTCACGTAAAGGCTTTATGTTGATTAAGGCAATGGTAGATCCTTCTCGTAACACGTCAAGAATTGATTTGATGTCTTCAAACTCTTCCATCACAAAGGGGCGAACCAGTACCTTAGCTTTTTCTTCTTTAGGAGTTCCACTATCTAACTCCACATAATTTTCTCCTTGCGTTACTTCCTCCTGTTCTTCAGCAGGCCGTGTAAATTTTTCCTTTAATTGTAAAAAAAAGTCTTTCATGTTCACACCCTCTTATTTTTATTTATCACCCTGAAATTTATACATTTAATCTCCTTTAGGGGAGGAAACTACTATATAAATGTTTTTGTGTTGTATACTATAAGATCCTATTCGCCTATTCTGAAGATATTTGAATATGCTTTTCTGCGCTGTCCTTTCTTGCGTTCAAACTCTGTTTCCGCGCGGGGCAGGCTGAAGGTTCCTAAAATATTCAGCTTCGCTTTTATTTTGTAAGTGATAAGCCTATGTTCGTGAGCATCTAATTCTGCTAAAGACCATATTACTTTTATCCCATTTTTAGCCTGTTTGGTTTCTTGAGGCTTGAGAGTTCCCAATTCTAAGCTTTTGTCAATGTTAGCAATGCTGGGCACGAGATCGGTTACCGTAACATTTTTGATTGGCTTGTTAGAATGATTCTTTAGTTCCAATGTTATTTTTATTTCAGATAGGGTGCCTTCGTCTCCTCGAGCAGTAGTTGCTGTTTTTTGTAAACTAAGGGGAGATTGAGCATACCAGTAAAACGCGCCGAACAGCAATAAGGCAATCAATACGTAAACAAGAATTCTGTAATTTATCACTACTGGAATGTTTACAGACTCATTGGGACCTAATTCAACTTCCCAGATTACGTAACGTTCTCCATCTACAACTTTGCTCTGTCCTTCACTTCTCATGATGGGGAGCATCCATACAGAAACGGGATCCTTTACCATCTGGGTGTTACGAACATTTCCAGGATTCTTGACGGTGAGCGTTCTCAATTTTTTGAGATACACGATTTCTTCAACTGCAGTAACTTCGAAAGGCGGTAAGAGTGACAATATCTCTATTTTTTGTTCTATAACTTTAACCGCTTCTCCTTTGCTTTCAAAGACAAAGAACAGGGTGTATTCTTTTGGCTGCGTGTACGGGCTGGGCACGATGCTGAACTCAACCGTTTTCTTTCCTTGGGGGGGAAGTTCTACCATCACTTCTTTTTGGAATTCAGGAATTTCAGTTTCAATTCGTATCTTTAAATCCTGTAAGTTTAGCGGATTTCTGTTCTCTAAAAATAACTTTATTGCCAATGGCTCTTTAGGGTTAATTTTTTCATCCATATCGACATTGACGCGGATAGTGGGGAGATAATCTAATGGGTCTTTTGCTTTAAGGTAAATTTTTAATTCTTCTGTATATGATTCCCCTAAATCACTTTGGATGCTAAGATGAACAAAATAAATTCCCGGCGGCAGGTCTTGGAGCACTTTTGCCTTAATTGTAGTCGTATAAGATTCTCCGGGAGCAAGCTCGATGACTTTATCTTTTAACGGGAAAGGATCTACATTCCAACTTTGACCTGATTGTAAGGAATATAAATTATAAGTTTGAGTTTGACCTTCTTTATTAGTTATAGTTACCCTGAAAGTAGCATATTCTGCTGGGGTGATCTCATTCTTAATCGGTGCGGAAGAGATGGTTGTATCTGCAGAAACAGCCACGGAAAATATGGTTAGAAATAATGCAAACAATAAGATATGTTGAAAAGACTTGCTCCACCTCACCTCTAACACCTCTACTAATTTAAATCAGAACTAGTATTTAAAGGATTCGATTTTGCAGAGAACATCATTCTTAGTGAATGTAGAGCGCCATGGTGGCGTACACCAAAAAATTTCAAACGGCCATTAATCTCCTCTTCATTTCACCTTCCGCAACATTTATATAGTCTTTTCTTTTAATTTATGATAAAAAAAGAGAGATAAAGATGGTTGAAGAAAGCGCTTTCCGAGGCATGATTGCCTTCCTGAACAAGTTAGGGGTATATGATGTTATTCTTCCGTTCCTGCTTGTTTTTACTATAATCTTTGCTATTCTGGAAAAAACGAAGATCTTTGGCACAGAAAAAGATGGCATGACCAAAAAGAATATCAACGCCATGGTCGCTTTCGTGATCGGGTTTTTGGTTATCGCTTCCACCAAGTTAGTGGGGGTTATCAATGAAGTCATGGCTAACGTGGTATTGTTAGTGATTTTAGGTGTCTGCTTTTTATTATTGGTGGGAGTTTTTTTCACTGGAAAAGAAGAATTCAGTTTGAAAGAGATGCCAGTATATTTGCAGATCTTTACCGCGATCATGTTTCTGGGCATTATTGTTATTTTCCTCAACGCCTTAGGCTGGCTGCAAACGATATTTGATCTATTTGAAAACATCAATGCTGATTGGGCCGCAACATTAATATTCATTATCATCATTATCGGGTTTATGGTTTGGATAACCTATACCCCTAAAGGAGAAGCAAAAAAAAGTTAATCAGAGGAGGTTAAAATATGGTCAGCGCAAGTTTCACCAATCTCGCACAATATTTTCAAGCATACGGAGTGATGGATTTTTTACTGCCATTCATTTTAGTATTTACTATTATTTATGCGGTCGCTTCTAAACTACCTTTATTTAAAGATAATAAAAATTATGCAGTGGTAGTCGCTCTGGTCTTGGGGCTATTGTTCGTCGTCCCACACATTACTGGCACATATCCATTGGGTTATGATCCAGTGCAGGTGATGAATGAATCTCTTCCTAGCATCTCTTTAGTTTCTGTGGCAGCGGTGATGGTCTTATTATTACTGGGAGTTTTTGGAAAAGAGTTTTCCAAGGGCGCTGCTCCTTTAATAGCAATCGTCTCCTTAGGATTTGTCATATATATATTTGGTGCTTCGCTTAGACTATGGAGAGGCCCTTACGATGTATTCTACTGGTGGTCTTCGGATGTGACTGAGCTGATGATTGTACTATTAATCTTTGGATTAGTGGTCTGGTTTATCGTCAAAGATCCAAGTAAAGAAAGCAACTTTGGTAAAAAAACCTGGGAGGGATTAGGTAGTCTTATCGAAGATATAGGTAAAAAATAAAATGGCCTCACCGTTAGATTTAGGGATCCTGCAACTGTTTGATTTTATATTTCCCGTTCTCTTAGTCTGGGCGTTTGTCTTTGCTCTCTTGCAGAAAACCGAAATTATTGGCAAGTCGATGGGCATTAATGCTATCATCGCCAGTGCCACTTCTTTAACCATCTTACTCTCTCGCACTGCTATCGAACTAATTAACTTCATCATACCTTGGTTTGCCATCGCCATCATTTTTTTTGTCTTGATGGTCTTGTTATTCATGATCATGGGAGCAAAGGATATTACT
>JBBSWK010000207.1:0-31104 GCA_038046325.1 Nanobdellota archaeon
TTGTTGGAGTTGGCGCTTTATTCATGCACATGGGCGTTCTCTATTCTATCGGCAAACTGCAACCATCAAACCTGTATCATATTGTTTTCAACAATTTTGCGCACGATTCAGTGGGCGGACAGCCTACTGCAGCCGACGCTATTGATATCTCTGCTTTAGCGAAAGCAAACGGATATAAAGAAACATTCCTAGCGCAAACGGCAGAAGAAATTAGGCATGGTTTGTTGAAGATGAAGAATGCTGCCGGGCCGGTATTGTTAGAGATCCGCTGCAATAAAGGAGCGCGTAAAGATCTGGGAAGACCAACACAGTCTCCTCTGGAAAATAAGAAGCATTTTGTCGAATTTCTGCGAGATGAAATTAAATGAAATTAAATGAAAATTGATCAGGGAGTAGAGGCATGCAAAGAGAATATGTTGGTTCAGGGTGTTTGATCCGTCTTAAGGAGGTTTTAGAAGCAGAAAAACCTTCATCTATTTTTTTGGTGACTGGAAAAGTGTCGTATGGCCAATCCGGAGCTCAGAGAGTTATTGAACCTTTGCTTTCCAATTATAAAGTAACGTATTTTTCAGAGTTTTCTGTTAATCCACAATTGGAAGATATCAAGAAAGGAATATCTTTATACCGACAAGCTGGTTGTGACTTAGTTATTGCTGTGGGCGGAGGGAGTGCCATTGACATAGCAAAATCGATACATCTCCTTGCAGCTCAGCCCGGAGCGGCAGAGAAATATATAACCAAAGAGCTTACTCCTGTTCATAAACCAAAACCATTTATTGCTATACCAACCACGGCGGGAACAGGATCAGAAGCAACCCATTTTGCCGTCATATACATAGAGAAGGTAAAATATTCTCTCGGCCACAAGGAATGGATGATTCCTCAGTATGTGTTTCTAGATCCTACTTTTACTTTAGGTCTACCTAAGTCTATTACTGCTTCTACGGGGATAGATGCGTTATGCCAAGCGGTAGAATCGTATTGGTCCACTCAATCAACAGAGGAGTCAAAAAAATATGCGAGGCAAGCAATAACCCTGATTTTGAATCATTTAGTTCCGGCAGTTCATAAACCTTCACTGCAGAGTCGCGAAGCAATGTTGCAAGGAGCGAACTTAGCGGGGAAAGCGATCAATATTTCTAAAACTACTGCTTGCCATTCTGTTTCCTATCCTATCACTTCTTATTTTGGAGTTGCTCACGGTCATGCCTGTGCGCTGACACTGGGAGAGATGTGCAAGTATAATAACGATATAACAGATCATGATTGCCTGGATACACGAGGAGCAGCATATGTGAAAGGTATTCTTTCAGAATTATGCGAGCTGTTTCAAGTAAGTACTGTTGAAGAGATGCAGCGGAAGATTGATGGCATAATGGATCAGGTTGGACTTACCAGAAAACTTAGTATGCTTAACATATCTGCTCTCGAACATCACGATATTATTGTTGCTAATGGTTTTAATCCAGAACGGGTGAGAAACAACCCCAGAGAGTTAACCGAGGGAGCATTGCGGGAGATATTAAAAAAGATTAGTTGATGAAGGATTATTTTTTACCATAAAAAACCTAATTCCATAACCGCAGCCGAAGGCGAGGGCAAGTCACTACGTTCGTGCCTTCACGAAAACTGAAGAATACAAGCAATATGAAGAATATCATATTGCTGTACAGGAATGAAATCTTTGTTTCATTCCTTGTATCAGTTTTCGGAACTGAAAAATGATAGTTTTCATTTTTCATGTTTCCTAACGGAAAGATTTGAAATCATGTTTTATGATTTCATAATCTTCTTAAATCATTTCTGCTTGGTTTTGTTCATGAGTGGAAAGAAAAGAGAAAAGATGATTATCACTATTGACGGTTCTTCGTGGACTGGGAAATCAAGCTCTGCAAAAGCTCTGGCAAAAATGTTAGGGTACCAGTATCTGAACACCGGGGCAATGTTTCGAGCGATTGGATATTTTGTAAAACAGAAAGGTCTGAAAGAAGAAAAAGACATCATTGGTGCGCTGAAGGATGTAACCATGGAATTTAAGCTGGTTCAAGGGGAAAGTAGATTATTTTTGAATAGTGAAGATGTGAATGAGCAGATAACCAGTAATGAAGTTGTTTCCTTGGCTTCAAAAGTGGCTGGCATCCCTGCAGTTCGAGAGAAACTTCTTCAGCTTCAGCGCCATATTGCCAAAGAGGGAGGATTTATCGTAGAAGGCCGGGATACCGGCACCGCAGTCTTTCCAGATGCTGATTGGAAATTCTTTTTAGATGCTTCTATGGACATAAAAGTGAAGAGATATTTTAAGATGCTTCCGCCTGAGGAGAAAACAAAACATCCTCCTGGGGAAGTTCGCCAGATTATTACCGATATTGATGCACGGGATCGCAGCAGGCCAGTCGGACCGTTGACTAAGGCTAAAGATGCCATTCTCTATGATAATTCAGACAGTCCAAGCGCAGAACAAGATGCTATGGTGATGTGGTATTATATCACTAAAAGTGAGGAGATGATTCATAATCTTAATAACTTACACAAAAATTAAAAATCTACAATCATTAAACGTCTGCCATCACCATGGTTACCATAACAGAAATTCGTGAAAAATGCAAAAAAGAATACTGGGGATTCTTTAATAGGTTAGTTCATGAAGTTGGTTTTTACTTCACTAAGCCGTTCATCAATACACCTATCACCTCCAATCAGGTTACCTTGTTCTGGTTGTTTTTAGGCGTAGTTGGAGCAGCGCTGTTGTCAACCGGCGTCTACAAATGGATGCTTTTAGGAATTATCATATATCATCTTGGGCATTTTTTTGATTGCGTTGACGGGAATTTAGCCCGATACCGCAATAAGCCCAGTTTGAAAGGACAATATCTGGAGCAGATCGCTCATCATATTACTATATTGTCTGTTTTGTGTGGTTTAACAGTTGGTACGTTCAGAATGACCGATAATGTTCTTTCATTATATTTAGGCGGAATAGCGGTTGGAGCTTTCGTATTTGCGAAGCTGTTTAACATCAACCTGATTTCGTATAAAGCTGAACTACGGGACAGAGTTGCACAGATCATAGATAAGCTTAACCCTCGGAAAAGAAGCAAACTGACTATTTTCATTTTTGGTTTTGTGCGCATAGAACATCCCTTGAATCTGATGTTTTTCACTATCCTGCTTAATAAGCCTTTGGTCGGCTTAGGATGTTATGCTTTTCTGCATACGGTAGAGATGGTGAAGAAGTTAGCGACGTCTCTGGTAAAGCTGCAGAAGGCGGATGACGAAACTGCTTTAGCACAGCAGAAATAGGTCATAAGAAATCTAACCCGAGTTACACCCTTTTGTTATTGATCATATCTGCTAAAAAGCCAAAGAGAACAATCTGGATTCCTACCAACATGAATAAGGCGCTTAAGACGGTGGTAGGTAGTCTTCCGACATTACCTAGGGTGATAAATCGATATACCAGCCAAATTCCGAGAATAATGCCGATGCTGAAGAAACTCAAGCCGATTTTTCCAAAGAACTGCAATGGCTCATAGTTTCGGTAAATTCTAAATATATTTATCCAAGCCTTAACTGCATACTGGAATGGATTTTTGAAAAGCCTGCTCTTCCGCGTTCTTCTGGAATCAATAGGTATTTCGGTGATCTTGAATCCCTGCTTGGCTGCCTTGATGATTTGTTCTTGAGTGTAGGTAAAGGTGTTGATGAAATCTATTTCCCGCGCTAGTTCAGCGGTGAAAGCCCTAAAGCCAGTAGTAGAGTCGGTGATTCTAATTTTGGTTAAGGAGCTTAAGACTTTGGAGAATAAGATGTTTCCTATGCGTTTGGTGAGCGGCATGTACTGGATTCTTCCTCGGAATCTGCTGCCTAAGACGAGATCGTATCCCTGCTGTACTTTTTCAATAAGTTGGGGGATGTGTCTGGGATGGTATTGGCCGTCAGCATCGGTATGAACGATGATGTCAGCTTTCCGCTCCAGGCATTCTTTCATTTCGGAGCGGAAAGTTTCCGCCAAGCCTTTGTTGCGGCGATGGGAAACCACTATAGCTCCATGTTCTTGGGCGATTTTTGCAGTTTGGTCTTTGCTTCCATCGTTTAAGACAAGTATCTTGTAATGGTACGAAGTTACTTTCAAGGCTTCTTTTATTTCAAGAATAGTTCTTCCGATGTCCCTTTCTTCGTTATAGGCGGGGATGGAAATGATGATAAAGGGCTTTTTAGGTTTAAGAAGCTGTTTAGCAGGAATGCTTTTCATCTCTTTATCGGCAAAAGTTCAGCTTAAATATTTTATGAATCTGGGCTTTCTATTTCAGAAATTATATAAAGCAACTTTCTCCAATTTTAATAATGAAGAATCGTAAGCTTATAATCCTCTTGGTATTAGCCGTTATTCTGTTAGGAGCAGCTGTTCTAAGATTGTACAATCTGGAAGAAGAGAGTTTATGGCTGGATGAGTGTTTTACTCTTGATTACAGTTCAAAGCCGATCCCTTCGCTGATAGAGACCCTGAAGAAAGATGTTCATCCTATCGGGTATTATCTTCCCCAGCACCTGCTGTTGGATTATTTCGGTTCTTCGGAGATTAGTTTACGGATCTTATCAGTGTTTTTTGGAGTGCTTTCGGTGTATTTAACCTATTTGCTGGGGAAAAAATTCTTTTCCTGGAAAGAAGGGTTGCTGGCTGCTTTTTTTATGGCGATGTCGTATACCGCTATACTTTATTCTCAAGATGCAAAGATGTACAGCATGTTTGGAGCATTTTTCCTGCTTTCTCTGCTCGCTTTCATCAGATTTCTGGAGAAGCCCTCATGGCTAAACACGGTGTTCTTTTCTCTCTCTTCAGCATTGCTGCTGTATACACATATCATAGGATTAGTAATTTTTGGCGGTTACTTCTGTTTTTATGTCACTGGTTATTTGCTTAAACATAATGCTGGCATTGGCTCTTCATTTTCTTATAAAACTCTTTTTTCTTCAAAAATATTCTTAGTCTTACTAATAGTCTTTTTGTTGTACTGGCCTTGGTTTACAATGTTAGTGCTGTATCAGCTTCCTCGTTTATACATCTCACTGGGAGAAAAGTTTATTGAAAAGACCGGGTTAAATCTTTTACCAGTTGTAGTTGCTAGTATGATATTTTTGGTTTTACTTTATGTAATTATTTTGTATCTTATGGTTAAAGGTAAAATTAATGTTGACAACATCCAGAAACGCTTTGGATCTTCTACTTTCCTCGCGAATGAAAAGGCCTTGTTTTTATTATTACTACTTTTCTTAGCCTTTGATCTTTTAGTAAGCCGTTATCTTTTTTCTTCGGTACCTATAGTTCGCTTTGTTTTTTTCCTGCTTCCTATGGGCCAGATTTTACTTTCTAGAATTTTACTGCGGATGAAAAGCACTCATTTTGCTACTATTCTATTTGTTCTTTTTATGATAAGTGCGTCATTTGAGCTTTACAAGTATTACCAAGTTGATTCTAAGGAACAGTTTAGAGAAGCTGCGAAGTATGTTGAAAATCATGCTTCGGCAGCAGATATTTTATTTCTGCACCGTGCAACCATAGCTAAGCTCTGTTTTGATTACTACTATTCTGGTAATGTTGAGGAAATACGGCTGATAACTTCTGGCGAGGACGTTATTTGTTGATGGAAAGAGCTGCTGGAAAAAGAGATGCCTATCTGGTCCTTACCCATAATTACCATACTAAAGATTATTTTAAGCGAAAAATGGATGCGCTTTACGAATTAGTGGAGGAAAAGAAATTTATCGGGATAACTATTTACAAATATAGGATAAGTGATGCTTATTCGCGGACTTCAGAATCATAATCTATTTAAATCAATCCTAATGCAAATAAGCTGTGTGTAAGAGTGGTTAAGATTGGTGTCATTGGATCCGGTAAATGGGGTGAAAACCATCTCAAAGATTTATCTAAGATTTCGTCCTGTCATTTGGTAGGATTAGCTGATATTGATGAAGGGAAGAAAGAATTGGCCGAGAGGCATGGCATCAAATTCTTTAAGAATTATCAGGAGATGCTCCCTCATGTAGATGCAGTTACGGTGGTAACGCCCACTCTTTTTCATTATGAGATAGCGAAAGATTGTCTTCTTCAAGGCAAACATGTCTTTGTGGAAAAACCTTTATGTTTTGATCACCAGCAGTCGGAAGAATTAGTACATCTGGCAAACGAAAAAAAGATCATACTTTCCGTGGGATATGTTTTTCGCTTTAATCCACTGATGAACAGAGTCAAGGAGTTATTGTCGGTGATTGGCGAGATCCATTATATCTCGGGAAGGTATATTCATTCTACCGTTCCGCCGCGGAAGGATTCCGGAGCTATTTTTAATCTAGGGGTTCACCTTATTGATTTTTTAAATGTTCTCCTTCCGCAAAATCCCCAAAAAATATATGCACGAAACTCTCATATTATTTCCAAGCATAATGAAGATTCCTCTTTTATCACCATCGATTATGGCAATTTTAGCGCACACTTAGAAGTCAGTTGCTGTCATCCCCTGAAAAAGAGGGATATGTGGATTATCGGTTCAAAAGAAAAACTGTATCTTGATTTTTTAGATCAAGTAATCGAGCGGCACCCGTTGGTGGTGAATGAGGATAAGACTGAAAGAAAAGAAACCTTCCGTGACCCGGAAGTGGGCAAAAATCAGCCTCTGTATGAAGAATTAAAATATTTTGCTCATCTCTGCAATAAGAAGAGCATTGGAGAGGGAGTGAATCTCAATCTTTCTGCAGAAAATGTTCTTACCACCAAGATGTGTTCTTTAGCTATAAAATCGGCACAACAGAATGAGGTTCAGGCAATAGAATGAAGAATGTTACAATCTCTACTACGGCTATGGTAAAAGATTCTGTAATAGGAGAGGGGTCGCAAATCTGGGAATTTGCAAATGTGTATGGAGCAAAGATAGGGGAGAATACTAAAATAGGATCGTATGTAGAAGTGCAAAAAAATACGGTCATTGGAAAGAATGTCATCGTTTCTTCCCACTCATTTATCTGCTCTTTAGTTACCATAGAAGATAATGTATTTGTTGGCCATGGAGTTATGACCATCAACGATCTTTATCCGCCGTCGAAAAGAAGAACCGGAACAGATGCAGGATGGAAATCAACCTTAATTAAAAAAAATGCAGTGATTGGAAGCAACGCTACCTTGATGCCGGTAACTATAGGTGAAAATTCAATTGTCGGTGCCGGAGCAGTGGTTACCAAGGATGTTCCAGATAATTGTATTGTAGCGGGAAATCCTGCGAAAATTATAGGGCAACTGCCTCAAGACCAGAGAAATGCCAGTGGCGCTATGAAAATACCCTTGGCTGATTTAAAATTACAGCATGCAAAAATACGTGATGAGCTAGACACGGCGATCAAGAAAGTGATTGATGATTGTTCGTTTATCATGTCGGAACAAATGGGTGTATTTGAAAAAAACTTTGCCGAATTTTGTAAGGTTAAGCATGCCCTTGGAGTGAGTAATGGCACCAGTGCCATTTCCTTAGCCTTAGAAGCTTGTGGCATTAAAGAAGGAGATGAAGTAATTACTACCCCCCACACTTTTATTGCCAGCACGGAAGCAATCTCCAAAGCAGGAGCAAAAATAAAGTTTGTGGATATCGAAGAAAAAACCAATTTGATTGATGTTAAAAAAATAGAATCAGCAATCACGGAAAAAACGAAGGCTATCCTCGCTGTTCATATGAATGGCCTCATGTGTGATATGGAGAGTATACGAACAATTGCTGATAAATATGGTCTGAAAGTCATAGAGGATGCTGCTCAAGCGCATGGCGCGTTGTATAAGCATAACTCTCCTGGCTACTATAGTGATGCAGCTACGTTTAGTTTTTATCCTGGGAAAAATCTCGGTGCCTTTGGAGATGCCGGGGCAGTAGTGACTAACCATGATCACATAGCAGAAAAAATAGCGATGCTGCGGAATCATGGCCGAAAACCAGGTGACAAATATCTTCACCAGATAGAAGGTTATAACGAGAGATTAGATAGCCTTCAAGCAGCGGTGCTTACCGTAAAATTAAGGCATCTTCAGGAATGGAATGAACAAAGGATTAAAAATGCACAGTTATACCATCAATACCTGCACACTGCAGGTCTCATTTTACCTCTCGCTCCAGAAAATTGCAAACATGTGTATCATCAGTATCCTATCCGCTGTAAAGATGGGGAAAGGGAAAAATTAATTCAGTTCTTAAAAGAGCACGGTATTAGTACAGGAATTAATTATCCTCTTCCTTTACATTTACAGCCAGCCTATGCTTATATGGGCCATAAAAAAGGGGATTTCCCCGTAGCAGAGATGGTGACTGCAGAGGTTATCTCTTTACCTATGTTTCCTGAATTACAGGAAGAGCAAATTAAATATGTAGCAGAAACAATTCATCAATTTTTAACTTTAAGAAATAAAACTGGAATACCATGAATAAAGAGCTATTCAAAAATAAAGTAGTCCTGGTTACGGGCGGAGCAGGTTTTATAGGCAGCCATTTAGTTGATAAAGCGTTGGAGTTAGGGGCAGAAAAAGTGGTTTGTTACGATAATCTTATTGGAACTAATAATAGCCTTGCCAATATCGCTCATCGTAAGTCTGATCCGCGGTTTACTTTTGTTAAAGCGGATATTAAGCATTATCAGGAAATAAAGCCTTGGGTGGAAGAAAGTGATATTATTTTCAACGAGGCAGCTTCAAAGTTAGTGGTTAGTTTAAAGGATCCAACTATTGATGTTCAAACCAATGTAGTGGGTAATTTTAATGTAGCAGAAATTCTACGGAAAAGCGAAAGTGATGCCAGGATAATACATGCTTCTACAGGATCGGTGTTTGGCAGCAATGATAGGCCGTTTGAAGAGACCGATCCAATGAATCCTTCTACTGTGTATGGCATAAGTAAATTGGCGGCCGAAAAATATTTCTTGTTATACCATCGGCTTTATGGGATTAAAGCTACAGTATTACGTTATTTTCATGTCTTTGGGCCAAGGCAGGATTTTACTGGCGAAGCAGGAGTAGTGGGAATTTTTGTATCTCGGGTGCTTAAGGGATTACCTCCTCAGGTATGCGGCACTGGGGAAGCCATTCGCTGTTTCACTTTTGTGAATGATGCGGTTGATGCCAACATTCTTTTGTATAAGAATAACAGTTCAATTGGGCAGGATTATAATGTCGCTTCTCGGAACAGAGTCAGTGTGCTTCAACTGGCTAATGAGGTGATATCTAAGTACGGTACTCCTGGCATGAAGCCGGAGTTTATCGCTCCGCGGCTGGGAGAAAATTTTAAACCTATACCCAGTACTAAAAAAATAGAAAATCTGGGATTTAAGGAATCGGTTACTTTTAACGAGGGGTTGGAAAGAACCAAGCAGTGGATTGCTGTTCAGTTGGGACACAATTAATAGATTATTTTATTAAATTCTTTATTTTGGGCTGTGCTTCATAATCATAAAGTTTATATGTAATTATGAAGAAAACCAGCAACATGAGAGGTTCTCCAAGTATAAAAGCAAAGCCAGAGATTAGTATTGTTGCTCCAGCTTACAACGAACAAGGATGCATTGAAGAATTTGTGCAAGAAGCAGACAAGGCTTTTGATGAAAATGGGTATTCTGGCGAAATTATTGTCATTAACGATGCCAGCCGGGATAATACTTTGCCTATCTTACTTTCCCTACAGAAAAAGTTTCCAAGGTTAAGGATTATTTCGCATCGCAAGAATCGCGGCCTCACCTCGGCTATGATCACCGGCATTGAAAATGCCCGCTATGATATTATATTTTTTACTTCTTCCGATTTGGAATCGCATACAAGGGAAGATCTTCCCAAACTGATCGCAGCTTTGGAACAAGGATATGACGTGGCTATTGGTTGGAGAACCAATAAGCGGCAAGGATTTTTGAAAACGCTCATTTCTAAAAGCTTTAATGCAGTAGTGAGATTACTATTCAACGTTAAATTCCGCGATGTAGGTTGGGTGCGGGCATTTCGTAAAGAAGTGTATTACAATATTGAATCTATGCGTTCAGATTGGCACCGTTATTTTGTCATTTTAGCCGCGCAACAAGAGTATAAAGTTAAGGAAGTCCCGCTGCGGTTTTATCCCCGAAAGTCTGGGAAATCAAAATATGGCCGAATCGGCTTGAAAAGAATTCCTGGCGGCTTTCTTGATTTACTGGTAATCAAGTTTCTTACCTCTTTTTCTAGGAAACCGATGCGCATGTTTGGCACTTTTGGAGCTTTCTTGACCGCCTTAGGATCGTTATGCGGCCTTTATGTGTTGTACCTTAATTTTGTGGCGTTAGAAGCAGTAGGAACGCGCGTGCCCTTAGTATTACTGACGGTTTTTTTATTCCTGACTGGCTTGCAGCTTTTCGGATTAGGATTTGTAAGCGAGCTTATCGTTTCTAACAGTAAGAAACAGAAACGAAAGCAGAGTTAGAATTGTAGAAATATTCACTATAGAATGCCTGAAGAGCATTAACAATAAGAAATAGAAAATACGGAGAAAAAATCATGTGTGGAATTGCCGGGTGGTATGGGCCGAGTAATCGGAAACTTCTGGAGAAGATGACTTCTTTTTTAGATCATCGCGGCCCAGATGGGGAAGGTTTTTTTGTCGACAAAAAAGTTTCTTTAGGGCATAAAAGACTGAGCATTATTGATCTTAAAACTGGTCAGCAACCTATCTATAATGATGATAAATCAGCAGTTATTGTCTTTAATGGAGAAATTTATAACTATAAAGAGATCAGAAAAGATTTAGAAAAAAAGTATACCTTCAAAACTAAAAGTGATACGGAAGTTATTTTGCGCGCCTACGAGGAATATGGCCCTGAATGTGTGCAAACGTTTAATGGCATGTTTGCGTTTGCGATCTGGGATGCTAAAAAGGATCTTCTTTTTCTGGCTCGGGATAGGCTGGGAGTTAAGCCGCTGTATTATTATCAAAATGCTACCAAGCTTATGTTTGCATCAGAAATAAAAGCCTTTCTGGCCGATCCTACTTTTCCTCGTCAATTACATCATCAGGCAGTTGCCGAATACCTCACTTTCCAGAATATTATGGATGATAAAACTTTTTTTGCAGGTGTGAAAATGCTTCTTCCGGGACATTACCTGGTGGTGCAAGAAGGGAAGGATGTGATAAAACAATATTGGGATGCTTCTTACGTGAAGAGCAATAAACAGAAGGTCGAGGAGTATTATGCTGATTTTAGGTCAATCTTGTCACGATCAGTAGCTCGGCACATGGTCAGCGATGTTCCGGTAGGGAGTTATTTAAGCGGGGGATTTGATTCTGGTTCAATAGCTACCTTTGCGGCGGGAAAAAGCCAAAAAAGGATAGAAGCGTTTACCGGAACTTTTAAAGAAGGTGGAATCTACGACGAAACAAAAGGCTCAAGGTTGGTGGCTCAAAAGATTAATGCAGTTGTTCATGAAGCAGTCGTATCTTCTCAAGATTTTGTGTCTTCCATTGAAAAAATACTGTATCATCTTGATGAACCAAAAACCGGAATACCGGTCATTTCCCAGTATGTCGTTTCAAAATTGGTGTCAGAGCAGGTCAAAGTAGTGCTTACCGGTCATGCGGGAGATGAATTGTTTGCCGGTTATCCTATTTACAAGGTTGCATATTTTAAAGATCTAGTTAGAAAAAATCCTTTTACTGCCTTGCGCTTCTTTTCTTTCTTTACCTGGAGCGAGATGCCCCGCAGCCTTTATTTTCTATTTTTTCCCCTTTTTGATAAGGAAGTTAAACACGGCCTCTTTATCATGTTTAACAAAAGACAGCGTAAAAAATTATTGTCGAAACAATTTTATCAAGGTTTGCCGGACAAAAATACAGTTTCAGTTTTAGAAAAATTCTGTCGCCCGGATCTGAAGTCTCAAACTGACAAAATTCAATATCTGTACTTGAAAACCTATCTCCCTTCCCTGCTGGTCTGTGAGGATAAGATGGGCATGGCGCACGCGATAGAAGCAAGAGTTCCGTTCTGTGACAATGAAATGGTTGATTTTGCCAATTCCATTCCTCTGAAATTTAAATTGTATGGCCATGAACTTAAACATATTATAAAACAGAGCATGAAGAAGGATTTGCCTTCAATACATTACCATCAGCAGAAAAAAGGCTATCCTACTCCTTTCTCTTTATGGCTGCGCAAGGATTTAAAAGAGTATGTTTATTCGGTCCTGCTCAGCGAGAGAACCAAGCAAAGAGGAATTTTTAATCAAAAATATGTCAAAAAACTTCTTGATGCACATTGCGGCCGCAGCAAAGACGGCTTAATGGACCTGGTCAATGCCGCGCGGATATGGTCGCTTCTCAATGTTGAGTTGTGGTGCAGGATATTTATAGACGGAGAATATGAGAAGTTCGCCACAGATAAACTTAAAAAGCCAGAAAGAGCTGTGAAGGCATGATCAGCATTGTCACTATCTTACTGTTCTTCATTTATCTTTGGGGCTTAGGATTTTCTGTAACTTATTTCATTTATTCAAAAAATCGAGACCCTGAAAAGCCAAAACCTGATTTTTGGGAACGGGAGATTATGAATATAGGTATTGGTTTAGGCGTTTTTGCCATTCTTTCCATCATCCTTAACTTTTTTCGTGTCCCTTTGGATTGGAAAATTTTTTTATTGCTAAGCTTGATTGTTCCCATCTATGCAGGAGCCACCATTTTAAAAAAGAATGGGTTTAGATTGCCATTGCCAACCAGATTTCCAAAGTTGGTCTTAACCAAAAACAATTTATTTACCTTTGCAGCCCTGTTTATTTTTGCGGTTTCTCTTTACATCTACGCTTCCGGAGCTTTTGCCTATCCCTATCTTGAAGATGAAGACCCCTGGGGGCATTCAGTAGGAGTGAAATACGTTGCTCTGAATAAAGATGCCTATGATCCACATCTCAGCCCTACCGGTGCAGTAAACTTAGATTTATCATATATAGATCCTTATCCGCCAGCGTATGATGTTCTGATGGGAATATTGCATCAAACTTCACCAAATCTTACCTGGACTTTAAAATTCTTTAACGCTTTGATTATTGCCTTAGGATTTTTGTTCTTTTATTTTTTTGTAAATTTGTTGGTGCAGCACAAAACCAAAGCTTTAGTAGCTACTTTTTTTTTGGCGGCTCTTCCTAGTTACCTATCTCATTTTATCTGGGCCCATTCCATGACTATTACGCTTCTTTTTCCTGCTCTGTATGCATTTACCAAAATTTTTGAAGAGAAAAAATGGGCTATCGTTCTGGCCGTAGTCGTGGGAGGCATCTGGGTAACTCAAAATCTTTCTCAACCGATTAAACTTACCACTATACTTTTGATTTACGCAGTAGTAGCGTCGGTTGTCAACTATCGTTTTTTGAAATATCACTTTGCCGGGATTTTTGGCGGGACAATTCTTTCTCTTTTTTGGTGGATGGCTATGATACATAAATATTCTTTACAATATTTTTTTGGAGCCTACGTGAGGGTGCCAGTTGCGCTTCGAGAGACCATGATCTCAAATTCAAGTGCGGGAACTGCTGTTAATACTGCATGGACGGCAGGATTTAGCTTTTTTGGAAAATTTCTGTCCATAATTAAAACTATCACTCATCCTGGCGGATCAGGATCAAGAGCATACACCCTTGGAGATTTCTTTGTAGCAAAATCAAATAATATGATTAATGCTCCCATAGGGATAGGTGTGGTTCTAAGTCTCCTGACTTTATTTGGACTAGCATATCTAGTGTTCAAATACCGTTCTTCTTTAGTTTCTCAAGAAAATTGTTGGAGGATAGTCGTGTTGTTTTGGCTGATCTATACTTTCTGGGTGGTAAACGGTATGACTTTTCCGATTTCCATAGCTCGGGATGCGTTTAGAACTTGGTTTCTGTTGGCGATCCCGGTTTCCATCATAGCGGCAGAAGGGAGTTATGTTTTTATTAATACTTTTAGAAAAAATAAATTGGTGCAAGTATTACTTACGGTGCTTATAGTAGCGGGAGTGATCTTAACTTCTGGAGTACAGAAATATGAAGCGAATACCTCTATCTGGCCGACTTCTGGATCATTTTCTACTTCTCAGGAACCATTTTTGTATGGGGAATTATTTAAACAGCTTCCGCTAAACTCCAAGGTTTTTTTATATGCTCCTCGTGATAAATTAGTGATCGGATACGGCATGTTTAGTTGCGATTGGTGTCTGGAAGTTACTGATTTTAGAAATGAAGTTATCTATAAAGATGCAAATGAAGTATACTCTTTTTTAAAGAAAAATGAATATCAATATTTTATGATTAATAAACACATGGATTATAAATATTTGACAGGTAAATTCGGACAGGAGGAAGTGGAATCTTTGCTACCAAAACGATATCAAGAATTTTTAAGCTTGCCTGCTCTGGTTCCAATTTACTCTAATGAAAATGTAATCTTGTTTATGGTGAAATAAATGGAAGAACATAATCCTTCTACACCTACAGTGAAGCGGTCGCACAAAATATCGCACAACATATTGTTGTATTCCTTGTATTTTCTGCTGCTGCTCATGGTGTTTTTTTCCTTGCTGGCTATACGAAATGCTGGCGAAGAGGGATATGAACGATGTGTGCAGAAAAAATGCGAGCAAAAAGGAGACGCTTTTTGTTCAAAGGCCAGGGAGATAGCTAATTGCTGTGCCGGAGCCGGCGGAAATCTGGGCATGGTTAATGATCCAAACTCAGGAAGTTCAAAATATACTTGCGTGTTTAATTAAGTATTTAATAGAAAAAAATGCATGAAAGCTTATGAAAATTAAAAAAACCTTAGCGGTACTCTTTTTAATTGTTGTTCTTGCTTTTATATTGCGCCTGGTGGTTGCCCAATACGTCGAAATGGTGCCGGATGAAATAGTGTATTCTCTCCTCCCTTGGAACATTATTTCCGCGCAACGGTTAGGCACGGTCGATGGTGGTCCACTGTTCTCTTATCTTACTGATCTTAGCTATATACTATTTGGAGAGGTAAATGCCGTTTCTTCCAGATTTCCATCTATCTTCTTTGGATCGTTAACGGTTATCCTTCTGTATCTCTGTTCGCTAAAACTGTTTGGCAATAAAAAAGCAGCCTTATTTGGCGCTTTCTTATTTGCTGTTTCTGGATATGCGCTTGAAAGCAACACCGAACCGGATACGGCTGCCTACTTTTTTGCCTTACTCAGTATTTATTTTTTCTTATACTTCCTTGAAGGAAAAAGAAATTACCTGTACCTTGCTACTGCTTCCCTTACGTTAGCTGCTCTTTGTAAAATTTTACCGCTTATGCTGGTGCCGGTGTATGTATTGGTCTTTTTTCTGCACGGGAAGGGATATCTTAAAGGTGATCAAGATCATACCGGAGAACGGGGCAAAACTGATACAAAATTATTTGATAGAAAACTGCTTACCATCATAGCAGGATGTTTGGTTATAGTTTTACTGTTGCTCATGCCGGTAGTCATGTACAATTATCTTGAATATAAAAATAACGGAAAAACAGAAAATATTGTTTCTACCTTACTGGGTATTGGCGCGCAATTTCATCCGGAAACGTCCCAAATTGATCCTTGGAATTTTTCTACCATGGTGGGGTTTTTAAAGATTTTTGTTGCTAAGTTTTTTAGGCCCGATCCGCTGGTGGTGGGATTAGGAATAGCAGGAATATTATTGGTGTTACTGCAAAGAAAAGCTGGACATTTTATATTCATACTTTCGGCATTGCTGTTGTTAACCTACATCGGCGGAATTACCGGCAGCGCATCCCATTATCTCTGGATACCTTTAGTGCTAAGTTTGTTTGCAGGATATACTCTTGAGAAAAGCCAGGCCTATCTTAGTACAAAGTTTCAACTGCGCCCGACTTCGGTCGTTTTTGTTTTTATTTTGGTAATAGCCGCTGTTTCATCCATCCATGTACAAGCAATTACTGCCGAGAAATCTGCGAGCATGGCTCTACGCGAATATGTCGTAGATACTATTCCTAAAAATGCTATTGTAGTTATGGATCCGCGAATTTACCATGGAAGTTATGCTTGGATCTTAAACGAACGGCATTATCTTAATGGAATCCACTTTGAAGGATTATTAAATCAAATTGCCCAATCTTCTGGCCCTACGGTAGAAGTTCCTTTGTATTACATTGAATGCAGCGGGGATACCACTTGCGGATGGAAAGTGGAAGATTACGATAGAGTAAGTCCTTTTGCAGAAAGTTTAGCAGATTATTTGAAGAAAAATTTAGAGTATATCGGCGAAGTGGATGCCAATCATCATTTTTTTATCCATAACGGAGTCATAACCGTGCCCTCCTCAATATTTCAAAGCATTGACAGAACGCACGTGTTTTGGGGCTCTTCAGTAGGATGGAAATATCCTGATTTGAATATTGACGAATATCCTTTGCAAGGAAGCAATAAAGTCTTTCATGTAATCGGTTTAGTATTTTTGTATCTTGATCTGTTGTTAGCTTTTTTAGCGATAGTGCTTTTATTTGTGTTTTTGAGGAGAAGTGAGAAAGGGAATAGATTAATTTCATAGTTCTCCGATCCTACCAAAAGGAATAAATAGTTGTAGACTGCTTTTATAGGAATAACGATGGTTTCTGCAAAGAAAGATCACGGAAAACGAACCCAGGAGTGGGATTCATACTGGGGGAAAAAAAATACGGTAAGTAACGGTCTTTATGATACTGTTGCCAAGATCTATAGAAAACTTATCATGGTCAAGATGTTTGAGCACTTTATGAAGAAAAATTTTTCTTCAGGTTCAAAACTCCTGCATGCCGGATGCGGCGGCGGATATGCTGATGTCTGTTTACACGGTTATGCTGACATCACCGCCCTGGATAATAGTTCAAATGCCTTGGAAAGGTACAAAAAAAACCATGGCGATAAATCTAAGATTATTTTAGGCGACATTTTTCATCTTCCTTTTGAAGAAAAAAGTTTTGATGGCATCTATAATCTCGGAGTGATGGAACATTTTAAAGAAGATGAAATTCAGGCCATTCTCACTGAGTTTAAGCGGATTTTAAGTGACCACGGTAGGATAGTGCTCTTCTGGCCGCCGACCTTTGGATCTACCACCAATACTCTGGATGCCTTGCACTTTATTCTCAATACTATTTTGAGAAGAAAAGTACGGTTACATCCTCCTGAGTTAACCCGAATCAAGTCTAAAAGACAGGCCCTGGAAACGCTTCAGAAAGCTGGTTTTTCAGTAGTAGATTATTACTTTGGGCCGAAAGACTTTTTTACCCAAGTAGTTATTGTAGCTAAGAAAAGTGATTTGTGAACATATAATTTAAAAATTAAAGTCAAATTTTGTTCTGTGGGTTTTACTGGCGTACCATGAAAGAAGCATTATCTCGTTATTACCAATCGATAAAAGAACATAAAGCAGCAATAGCAGTTTCTTTACTTATTGGTTTTATTTTTCTGTTACCTCACCTACTGATACCTTTGTTACAAGACGATAGTAGGAATTATTCTCCCTTGGTGGTTAAAGGGGTAGATGCACGAAGCGTGGATGAGGTTTTTTATGCCGCTTACGTGCAAGAAGCAGCGGAAGGCCATCTTCTTCCTCGCTCTAATATATTAGAATGGAAAAATACTTCTATCCTTTCGCATGCAGGGGCTCCGTTTCCTTCTTTCATTGTAGGTATGCTGTCTTTAGTCTTAGGCGGAGTTGTGCCTACCTACATTTTTTCTTATTTTTTCTTTACCGCTTTAAGTTCACTTCTTATGTATACGCTTGCGTATCGCTTGACCAGACATAAAACGCTCTCCCTCCTGGCTGCTCCGTTACTGTTCTTTTCTCCTACTTACTTGCTCAAATTTTTCTCTGACCAAATCGTCCAGCCCATAAGTTACTTTTCTCGTTTTTATCCGGTCTTAGTTGACTTTCCCATTTTTGCAGTTACCTTATTGGCAATTTTCTTGCTCTTAGAAAGGAGAAAATGGAAGTTCGCGCTGCTGAGCGGGATTTTGGGTGGGTTGCTGTTTTATACTTATTTTTATTACTGGACCTTTTACCTTGTTTTTATCGGTTTGCTGTGCGGGTTATATTTGATCAAGAAAGATTGGGTTTTGTTCAAGAAATTAGCTCTGTCTTGTTTTTTAACTATTACGATTGGCGCAACCTTTTTTTTGAACTCTCTGAATACGATTGCCAACCAAACAGAAATACTTCGCCGGCTGAATGCTATAGTCGGACGAAGTCCGGAATGGCTTATCACTCTTCTGCTTTTGAGTATGGTAATGATGTTGGCTTATACTTATAAGAAATTTAAAAAAAGCAGTATCCAAAATGCTGAAAATAATTTTTATTTCCTGTTAATTTTGACCTTGGCAAGCATAGTTGTTATGAACGTCCAGGTAATTGTAGGGTACACCATTAATCCGCGCCATTGGTTAACTACCGCTTTATGGCCTATTCTGGTTCTGGCTGGAATATACGTTCTAGAGGTTGTAATTGGAATAATGATCAATAAGAGAGAAAACCTAAACAAATATTTCAAAGCATCTCTTTTCTTTTTTATGGGCTTACTGCTCTTATTTGGAGTATTATGGCAAGTACGCTTTGCGTATACTACTCATTCCGTATATTCGCTCTCTGATTCCCAGCTAGAATTATTTAAATGGCTTAATAACCATACCGCAAAAGACGAGGTGGTTCTCTCGATAAGTTCAGAAATGATTCTTCTTATACCAGTTTACACCCATAATAATAATTATATTCCTAATGCAGTAGTAGAACCTATCCCCATCCCGGAAATAATTGCCCGAAGATTAGTTGCCTATAAATTAGTAGGTGTTTCAGAGCAGGACATTGCATTTTTAGATAATCCTTGCGCCTTCGGCGAGTTAATGAGTTTTGAACGCAGCAAAGAGGGGATCTATAATTATTCTTTATTTGAGGAAGCATTTTCCCATCTTCTCACCTTTGAAGCAGCCTTCCCGCGAAGTAAAGGATGTGCTGTTCCGCAAGAATTTAGAGAAGAAGTTTTCAAGACTTATGCCGCTCTTCCAGATGATAAGGACACATTAATCCAGAAATACGTTGTTGATTACGTTATTATTGGCGCTGATGAAAAAGATAATCTATCTTTAAAAGCTCTAGAACCTCATGCTCAGATGGCGTATAGGAATGCTGATTTTACTGTTTATAAAGTAGATGAATAGTATTTGATGGAGTACGGCAGTGGTGACTTTTTCTACTAATCACTATAGTATAGTAGCATAAATGTTATAAATATCTTCTTAGACCACCTATTTACTATGGTTACCAAGATAGGCAGCGTGGTTCAGGAATTTTACAATAAAACTCCTTTCCCAGACTACGATTTAGCGCGTTTTAATAGCAAGGAAGATCTTTCTCTTGCCGCTTATACCTTTGCTAAAATACTGGATAGAAGTATTCCCGCAGATGCTTCGGTTATCGATGTTGGAACAGGTACAGGACAACTTTCTGCTTTCCTCTCTTTGCGCCGTGACTGCGTCTGGGGGATAGATTTTTCCGATAGTTCTTTACTGAAAGCTAAAGCCTTAAAAGAAAAATTAAAATTAAATTCCTGGAACCTTAAAAAAGCAGATATTCTTGATCCGGCTCAGGTTGAAGCTATTGGGAAGCAATTTGATTATGTTCTGTGCATGGGAGTGCTGCATCATACTGGAAATGCCTACCGCGCTTTTGAGAATATTATGAAATTAGTTAAGCCGGGAGGCTATGTAGCCATAGGATTGTATAATTCTTACGGCAGAATCTTGCTTAAAAAACGTATTTTTTTGGCTAAGACTATTTTTAAAAATAATAATGCTGCCAAGGATAAATATATCAAAATGCAGATAGGCGAGGTTGAAGATAAGGAACGAGCTCGGGGTTGGTGGAATGATCAGTACCTGCATCCTCATGAAACGACTCATACGGTGGGAGAAGTCATAGGTTGGTTTAAAAAAAATGGGATAGAATTTTATGAAACCGTTCCTTCCACCTCGGTGTTTTCTTCATCAGCAATGGAGATAGGCGGAGTATGGAACAAAACTACTTCTCCTCTTTTTATGGTACAGCTCTATAAACAATTAACCTGGATTTGGAAAACTAACTGTGAAGGGGGCTATTGGATCACTTTTGGAAGAAAGCCTGGATCTTCTGTGACTGCAAAAAATCAATAGGTACCTGAAACTATGCGTAAAACGACGATAAGCGAACTGATATTCTTTTTAACAGGCATTTTTCTTCTTTTGCTAGGCGTAAAATTCTTTCATAATCCAGTTGGTTATAATAAAATCTTATTTTTATTCCTAACTACCATAAAGTACGGAACTATTGCTCTGGGGGCTTTGGTCATGGTGTTTTCCATCGGTTCTATTTTTTCTGCAACTTCGTGGTTAAAAAATGCAAAAGTAAAAAAATATTTCATTAATATTGCGGTTCTGTTGGTTTCTTCTCTTCTTTGCGCTCTGGTTTTGGAAGTTATTTTACAAGTCACTTTTCCGGAAAGCTGTAAACAAGATGATCCTATCTATGATCATTCGTATAAACCAAATTGTTATTCCCGCTTTAGTTCTTTTGAATGGGATACGGAAGTATACATTAACGCAGAAGGTCTTCGTGACGATGAAATTGTGCCCAAAGAACAGTTTGATTTTAGGATATTGATGTTAGGAGACTCTATGACTTGGGGATACGGCGTAGAAAAAGAAGAAACCTTCAGCGAAGTGTTACAGCAAAACTTGAGAGCCAAAGGCATCAATGCGGATGTTATTAATGCCGGAGCAACTTCATATTCTCCCTCTTTGGAATATCTTTTACTTAAATATAAAGGATTATCTTATCAACCTGATATAGTGGTGTTAAATCTCGATATGAGCGATGTTCAGGATGATTATATCAGAGAAAAAGCTGCAGAATTTGATCAACAAGGAAATATAATAAAAGTTTCAGGCATTAAAGAAGAAGGTTATACTCTCTTGCATAAAATTAGAAAGAAAATGAAATTAAATCGTTTTATTGTCGATAAGTTAAATTTAATTGATTCCAAATGGGTTAAAAAAGAGGAAGCTCCGGAAGTGCTGCCGCTAGGCGATCCTAAAACTGATCGATATGCTATTCTTCGGGATATGCCGGTGCAGGATGAAGAGGAGCATTGGAATAGGACTTTTCATTACCTCTCTCTTATTAACGAGTTATGTAAAGAAAACGGGATAACTTTTGTTTTAACTCTCTATCCCTACGGAGTACAAGTTTCTCCTGATGAATGGAGTGAAGGGCGACATATGTTTGGATTTAAGCCCGGCGTGGTGGAGGGTGATGCTCCGCAACGAAAAGTACGGGAATATGCTGAAAATAATATTATCTACGTGGAGATGTTAGATTCGTTTCAAGAATCAGAAACATTTCCTTTATATTTCCCTTATGATGGGCATATTAATCGGGACGGACATGCTTTGGCGGCCACGGTTTTGGAGAAACAGTTACGGGAAGAAGGAATAGTGGAGCCTTCTGGCAAGCTAGGGGAAAGTATGAATACTGGTTATCCTTCTATGCCTTTTAAGATAAACTAGGGGCACGTACAGTCCTCCTACCGTTTCTCGTCCTAAAACCTAAAGAGAAATCAGAAAAGGATTAAATACTCCTTTAACATCTTTATTGATATGATTAAAAAGGATAAAAATAAAAAACTAGGTTTGTTTTTGTTAGTCTTAAGTGTAATCTTTCTAATAACAGGATATAGGTTAAGTAGTAATGATCTTCTCTCATCCCCCTATCTTTTGCTGATTATTATCGGCTTCGTAACTGGCTTCATAGCAGCATATTATATAGGAAAATCAAAGGATTATCAAAGACTTAATCCAAAAATAAGCTCTAAAAAAGATTTAAAACATTATTTTGGTCGCGGCGCATTGGCAGGTTTGATAGTTAGTTTATTATTAAATTTCTCTTTAATTAAAACAATCATATGGATAATTACTTTTGAGGCAATAACTTTAGCTTTTTACTATTTCTTCAATCAAAAAAAATCTAAAAAATAAAGATTTTAGTACGTAAATTATATATTATAAATAAAACTTTATATAAAGAGGGGAAGAAGATATATTTAAAAATACCTTGATATTCCTTACCTTAACCAATAGTTTAAAAATTGTTGAAAAATAAGAAACTGTCAAAAATGGAACATTCGCAACAGAAAATCATTGAAGAAACAAGAAAATTCTTTCAGAAAGTTTATACATGGATGTTTCTTGGCCTTATTCTGTCAGGATTGACCGCATTTGTGGTAGCTAGCAACCCTATGCTTTACAATATCATTTTATCTAATAAAATTATTTTTTTTGGTCTACTCCTCACCGAGTTAATCTTAGTATTTAGCTTAATAGGATTTCTTAAACGGATTTCCGCAAGCCTTGCTATTTTCATGTTTTTTCTGTATTGTTTTATGACCGGTCTTACTTTTTCAGTAATATTCTTGGTGTACACAATGGGGTCAATTGGGTTGGTCTTTTTTATTACAGCAGGAATGTTTGGAGCGATGAGCGTTTATGGTTATTTTACTAAAGCTGACCTTACTAAAATTGGCCAAGTTTTGATTATGGCTTTATTTGGCCTAATAATTGCTTCAGTTGTAAATTTATTTATGAGAAACGATACTGCTGATTTTGTTGTTTCGATTATAGGAGTTATTATTTTTACCGGATTGACTGCCTACGATACTCAAAAAATTAGAAAGAGTAATATTATTGGAAATGAAGGCACCCCAGAAGATACTAAAGAGTCAATTATGGGGGCATTGCATTTGTACTTGGATTTTGTAAACTTATTCTTAAAATTATTACGTTTGCTTGGAAAAAGAAAACGCTAAAAATGTTCTGGGCACGTAAAGTCCTCTTACCTTTTCTCGTCATAAAACCTAATCAGAAAATCTGAAATTCGCTCCTTATTCCTTCTATTCTAAATTCTCTCTAACGAGAATGAACACGGCAAAACTTGGGGCTGTATTCACTTTTTCTACCTTACAAAGCTTAAGAATGCAATCTCTCCTCAATCTCTTTTTTCAATGTAGAAATGTATAGGTCCATTTCCGCACTTTTCCACATTTCCTTGCTGATGTCAAGTCCTTGATACTTATTTTTATTCCTAATCGTCCTGACATTTTCTAAGAATTTCCAATCAAATTCTAAATCTTTAAAATGAAGAACTATGAATGTAAATAATGCCTGATGATTGCTGGTCTTTTGCCGTTTGAAACGCATTAATTGGTCACCAAGTTCTCTAAATACATCGTAATGGATATTAAATATCACGCGCCAACTGGGATTTTTTAACTTGCGCAACTCTTTTCCGAATTGGTAATCTTCCATCACCATGGTTAAAACTTTCTTTATCTCATCTTTATCTAGGTTAGCCTCTTCGTATAATCCCTCCGTGGAAAACTGTTCATATATTTGTTCTGCTGTTCTTTCTTTACGCATGGACTCTTACCTCAAATGGTTCTATATTTTCAGTTATTAAAAAACCTTTTACAATATTTGGAATGACGGTAGGATCAAGATTTCTTTTAATCTCATTCTTATTTTGATATGCAAAAACCTGTATCTCACGACGTAACTTTTTCTCATATAACCCTTTCTGAAATTCTGCATCCTCTCCGTAGATAAACAAATCTATATCGCTGGACTTGCCCCAATCACCTCGGGCAAAACTTCCAAACAAAATTGCTGTTTTAACACCTCTGCAAGTATTAAGCCCTTCAAAAAGCCCGCTTTGTTCAAGTAGTTTTAATCCATACAATCTTTTTTCGGAACGAAATTTTGCAGATTCTTTATTTGCCAGGTAATATGGCATCTTCCCCTTATTCTTGATCCGCATGATAAATTTCTCTTTGAGAAGTTCTTTAAGAAAATGATTCACTCTTTCTCTGCTAATTCCTGACTCTTGCAGGAGGGCTTGGAAATGCCATCTTCTCAGCGTATTGTAAAAAAACAGCGCTTTAACTTTTTCTTTCATTTTAGTATGGAAAATCAAACTAATATTTAAAGATTGCTGTTTAGGGTACATAAAGTTCTCCTTGTCCGAAAACCTTGTTTGTCGTCGCAAAATGCTTTTATAATTTCTAAAATATGAGTTAACTCTATGTCCACAGCTAGGCAAATGATGATCTCTGTTTATCTTCTATCAGCATGAAGTTCATAACTATTATAAAGAAATAGTGCGCCCAGGTTCTATGGCAAAGAAAAGTATACCTGTTTCGTATTTCGCTCAGACCAATCTTCAACTCTATAATCAGATGGTGGCAGCAGGATACGATGAAACAGATCTTGCTCTGATCATGAATGCATATCAATTAGCAACCACCATCTTTGTGGGCTGCTATCGCCGTTCAGGTAAAACTCAGCTGGCTCACCTTATCGGCACAGCTAGCATCATGGTGTGGCTCAAAAGATCAAGTACTACGGTTGCGGCTGCTTTGTTACATGCTGCCTATGCGGAAGGAGATTTTGGTGGTCAGTCGATTCAAAAAGAATTACGAAAGGCCACCTCTCCGGAAGTACAGCGGCTCATTGCTGCCTATTATCGGTTACCCTGGCAATATGAGCCAACTCAGGTGAATGGATTGATCACCAGGATCAGTCATATGACCGACGCTGAACGTGAAGTAGTTTTACTTAGGGTAGCCAATGAACTAGAAGATTATCTTGATGCGGCTCCCGGTTATCATGAAAGAAAAGATGGACGTTTGACCTACTTAGATGAGGTTTCTTTGTGCAGACTTGCTCAAGCTTTGGGACAACCACGGCTGGTTACTGAAATACAACAACAATCTACGCTCTTGAAAGCATCATTAGCATCGTTTCCTGCTGCCTTCCGTCGTAAATACGTACGATTTAATGCGCCTCGGTCTTATGGTCTTACTCTAAGCGGCTACTGGCGGAAGTTACAGCGTTGTTATAGAAGAATACACAAATTAGGGCTGCTGGAAGTGTCTAAGGCACTACGCCGTCGCTTTAAGCTACTTCTACGAGGACGTACATGAAGATAGCGTTAATTACTCGGGATTCAAAAGTAACCAAGGAAGCAACCTACATTACTTCTCGTAATTTCGCCGATCGATTGTCAGAGTATGGAGAGGTAACTATTATTCCCGATAAAGAATTACGAAGTTATGTATCTAAAATAAAAGCAGTAAGAAATAATTTTACAATCGTCCATAACTTCAGCGCTTCTCCCTTATTCGCGCTTAAAACTATTTTGGCTAAGAGATACCATAAAAATGCTAAAACCGTTCACACCCTCAAATCATATTCGCGCTCAATCTTAGGTTCACTTTATTTTTCGCGCCTTCTTAACTTTGTTGATATGGTAACCGTGCCTACTCAGGTTATGGCAGAAAAGCTTCTACGATGTGGAGTAAAGAAAGAAAAAATGAAAGTTATCCGCTCGCACATCGATACAGAAAAATTTGTGCCTTTAGACAAAGAGAAATTAAAAGTTAAGTATGGTTATGCAGGCAAAAAAGTGGTCTTATATTATGGTAGCACTTATTTCAAAAAAGGACTGCAAAACCTGGTTAAAGCCAGTCCAGCTATTGAAGCCAACATTATCATCGCCCCCCGTGATTACCCTGATCAACATTTTTTTGAATCAATTAAAAATAAACCTAATATTAAAGTAATTACTGATGATATTAATGTGGTTGAATATGTAAATCTCGCTGATGTAGTAGTTCTTCCCTACCTCAATCTTACCGCTACCGAAGGCAACCCTTCCAGTTTATTGGAAGCAATGGCTTGTAAAACAGCTCTGGTGACCACGGATCTTCCTGAACTGCGAGAAATTGTTGAACCAGAAAGAGAAGTGCTTATGGCTACGCCAGGAGATGTTGATTCTTTAACGCTACAAATAAAGAGAGTATTAAAAGATGCCTCATTAAGAAAAAAGTTAGCAGAAAATGCGTATCTTAAAGTGAAACAATTTGATACCAAAATTATCACCAAGCAATTTGTGGATTTGTACCAAGAATTGGTCTCTTCAAAGTAGAAAACCTATTATTGAACCTATTACTAAATCTAATACCAATCAAGTAATAACTTGGCCATTACAAAATTAAGAAGAGCTCTGTTATCTCTTTCCAAATTCTGCGTCTCAAGACGCAAATGGTAAGATAATCTATTAAATATATTCATCTGTCGCTGTAATTCCTGGATGGTCTCGGCAGGGCGCCGTTGATGAAGGATTTCTGGAGTGTTGTATAATAAAATAGAAATAGTGGGTTTAGGAAATAAAGAATAAAGCAATTTTTTCCACCAGAAAGGAACGTTTTTCATTAGTATTATATCAGTACAGTATCTATCAGTGATAACTATTTTTTTACGCATTCTGAGTGGAAAGACGGTTAACCAATAACGTAATAAAAGATCGGAAACAAACAGAAAGGAAGATGCGGTGTAGAGGAGAGAACGTGTAAAAGGGACATGCCTCGAGGCATTATGATTAGTAAACTCATTGGTAAACTCACCTGCATCACGTTTCTTTTCTGCACTTTTGTACTTTCTGCCTATTGCCATGAAAGGCAAAATATGATCCCTTCCTCTCCCCAGGTATACCATTACCGGATTTCGCTTATTTTCTTGCAAATAACCATGCAAGGATTTTACTAAAGTAGATTTTCCTGCTCCATCGGGGCCAACAATGCTAATCAAGGGATACGGTCGCAAGGGGCGTTTCCAGCGTATCCATCTGAAGGTAAGTCTAGCTAAAGTGATACTATTTTTAGGATTTTTGAGTATAAACAAAGATAACAAGTAAGAGATTGGAATTCTCCGGAATTGTTTTACCTTCACTAATTCTAGTAATTTTTTAGCAGTGCTTTTTGTGAAAATGAAAGACAACTGTTGAAGTACAAATAGTTCGTTTACTGCTCCTTGCTCCAGTAGTTGGGAGAGAATATGCTGATATTTAGGTTTGAAATATCTTTTTCCCAGTATCGAATGCACCAGAAGCATGACAAAAGTATCATTGGCATTGGGCACATTAAAAAAATCTTTTCGTACTCGATTTGCAATAATTGATTCGTCCATATACTTCATATCATTCCAGTATACTCCTCCTACTTGGATATCAAAACTTACTTTTATATCATCTATTAGCTTAAAATAAGCTCGATGCCGAAGGGAAAATTGTTGTTTCCGTTCTGTAAAGCCATTCCGGAGCAGAATTTCTTGTACTCTCTTAAAATCCTCTTCGCAAACAGCCATATCCAGCCCTTCCCAAGGATACGTAGAATCAAATAAAAATTCAAAATTTCGTAAGAGGCAGTAGCCTACTGAAAAGGCATCAAAATCGCTGAATATAGCTTGGTATTCTTTGCGGAGAGCGGCATGATTCTTTTTGTTCAGGCTACTTTTTTCTGTTTTCTCCATTTTTGTATTATTGTGTTGTACTATGGTATTATTGTTATAACTTTGTTATAATTATCTTAAAATGGCCATTATCTCTTAAATATTTTTAACGAGATGCTTTTTAATTCTTTAAAATCAATGATGTTGAAGAGGTATAGTAATAAGATATAGATCAGTGAAGCAAAAAGAAATGATATGATTATTTCGAGATAAATAGTAAGATGAAGCATTCTACTTAGATAAAAAACAACCATGACAAAAACTGAGGCGCTTAAGCATAATTTTATCCAATGCAGGTATGGTGAAGGAACACCAACCGATTTCATTAATTTCTGGGTGGAAAGTATCAAGATTAGCAGATACGCTAACGCCGTGGATATAGCTGCTCCAGTAATACCCCATAAAGGAATGAAGAAGAGGTTTAAGCCTACATTTAATAAAGCGGAAAGGAGTATAATCTTAGTTACGATCTTTGGTTCACCCATACTGGAAATGATAATGTTATTCACCGAAGCAACAATGAAAAACATTGATCCAACCAAGAGGATCCGAAAAGCTAAAGTTCCGGTAACATATTCATTTCCAAAAAAGAGAACCAGGTAGAAGCTAGCGAAAGCAAAAAGAATGAAAATTAAAGGGATGACCAGGGCTAAGGTGTATTTGTGAAGCAGAGAGATGCCTTTTGCTAAGTTTTTAAAATCATTTTTCACAGAAAGTTCGGTAGAAATGGGAAATACTATCGCCGAAATAGCTCTACTTACATGGATAAAGAAAAGAGAAGTGGGAAGGACTACGTTATAGATTCCAACTTCTGCTAAGGAGCTGAAATAAGTTAGCATAAGTGTATCAGTATAGGCAATTATTTTTCCACCGATATCTGCGGCCATCAAGGGCAAGCCAAACCAGAGAAGATCGCGGCTGATTTCTTTGAAATGGACTATTTTGTATTTGGAAAAAGAAATATTGCGTCGAATGAAGGGCAGAAGCAGAAAGAACAAAACGATACAAACTAAGGCATAAGGTATTGCGGCTGCCAGAATACCGTAATTATAGCGAAGGAGAAGTACGGAGAACAGCAAGATAAAAAGATTTTTTCCTACTTCCATGAGAGAATACGGTATCATGTCCTGAAAGCCGTTGAGAACAAATTTAGTAATAATAAATAAAAAACTAGTCATGGTATAAATCACTAATATCAGCAAAATTATTTTTGATTCTGGAGCCTTAAAATAATGTACGGAAAGGTACCCAGAAAAAATGATAATTACTATTCCAATAAGAGCGGAACTCAGAAACTGCATACAAAAAGTAGCATAAATTGCAGTTTTGATTTCATTATATCTTTCTTCTACTTTATATTTAGCGATAAAATTGACCAGCGCGCTTCCTAAACCAAGATCGCGGAAAAATAAGAAAAACAAAATGAAGGTTAACACTGCTGAGAACAAACCAAATTGTTCCGGCCCTAGTTTTCTAGCAACAATAACGCGGGTCGCATAACTGAATAATGCAGCAATAAAAGTCATACTGAATACCAAACCTATGCTTCGTAGTATCTTGCCTAGATGGTTAGCCATACTTTTCTCCAAGAATCTTTCTTTTTAAAGCTAATGAATTAGAAATTTTTAATCGTTCCTTGAGCTAGAGTCATTCTAATATCATAAAAGTGCAGAGCTATCCGTCCTTTTAATGTATTTGAGCTTCGAAAAGCTTTTAAAAGATAGATTTTCACAAGAAAGAAGATGATCGTAAGAGAGCGGTGCAGGGTTGATGATAGTGAACTTATAGAGTTGTTTGACCTAGGAGAACTCTACCTTTCCCATTTTCAGGATCCTCATCAGCCGCCGCAGCAACCGAAAGTTCCCTTGGTTCTCTGCATGGGAAAAAACAGCAAGATAGTACAGCTCAAACATAGCGCTCCGTCTTCCAATATGTATGAAGAATACTGGTACCGCTCCGGCATTAATCAAACCATGGCCAATGAATTAAAGTCTATCGCTGCTTCAGTAATGGAAAATATGTATTTAAAAGAGAAGGATATCGTGGTAGATGTCGGCTGTAATGATGGCACATTAGTAAAAAACTATCCAAAGCATCTTACTATTGTAGGTTTTGATCCAGCTAAAAATTTATATCAATACTCCTCTCAACATACCACTAAAACTATTGTTACTTATTTCACCGCGGAAGAATATTTCAAGCATTTCCAGCAGAAAGCAAAAGTTCTTACCAGCATTGCCATGTTCTATGATTTGGAGGATCCAAATAAATTTGTAAGTGATGTGTACAAAGTGCTCGATAAGGAAGGATTATGGGTCATCCAGATGAGTTATCTTCCTTTGATGTTAAAACAGATGGCTTTTGATAATATTTGCCATGAGCATCTGGAATATTACTCTTTACAAAGTTTAGTATATTTGCTGGACAGGCATAATTTCCAGGTTGTTGACTGTCAGCTCAATGACATTAACGGCGGAAGTTATAGAATTTACATCCGTAAAAAAGATGCCAACCCGCTTTTATTTAGCACGGCCCAATATCGTGATGTAGCTGATTTCAGAGTGCAGAGCATTCTTGCCTATGAAAAAAGTCTGAAATTAGATCAGCCCGAGACTTATATTAACTATTTTGAGGAGATGCAGAAGATAAAAAATCAAACTCTCAATTTTTTGCAGCAGGAAAAAGCAAAAGGAAAAAAGATTTTTGGATATGGCGCTTCTACCAAAGGAAACACCTTGCTGCAATGGTACGGCATTGATAATCAAAATAAGCTCATTGAAAAAATAGCTGAACGTAATCCTGATAAATGGGGTAAAGTTACTATTGGAACAAACATCCCTATTTGTTCTGAAGAAGAGGCGAGAAAAGAAAATCCCGATTATCTGTTGGTCTTACCTTGGCACTTTCGTTACGAATTTGTAAAGCGAGAGACTGATTTTTTACAACGAGGAGGAAAATTCATCTTTCCACTTCCTAAGTTTGAGGTTGTTGGTTTAGGTGACATCTAAACATATGTCCAAGCAACCCTCAAAATTATTTCTCTCTTATGTGCTTCCTGCTTATAATGAGGAAAAAAATGTTCTTCCCTTAATGGAGAGCATTACCTCAGCCATGAAAAATAGTAAGGAAGAGTACGAAATTATTTTTGTGATTGAAGGAAATGATCAAACCTATCCGCTTCTGCAAAAATACCACGAAGAACATCCGCAACTAAAAATGAAGCTCTTCTACCAGCCAGAACCATTAGGATTGACTAATGCTTTCAAGAAAGGATTTGGACATATTGCGCAAGAATCAACCCATGCCGTGACTATGGATGTTGATCTTAACCATAAACCGGAAGAACTGCCCTTACTCATACAAAAAGCGAAAGAAGGATACAATATAGTAATTGGTTCCCGAGCTTTAGATGGAGCCAAAGTTATGAATGTTCCGGCTTGGAAAAGAGTTATCAGCAAATTTGCTAATACAGTGTTTAACAAAGCTTTTAAGATAGAAGTTAAAGATAAAACCAGCGGTTTTAGGATGATTGACGCTACCACTATCCGAGAAATTGCTCCTCTCGTCCAGGCTAAGAATTTTGAGGGCCTGATGGAGTTTTTATTGATTGCCAATTACCGCCACAAATCGATGGTAGAAGTTCCCATCACCTTAACCTACCGCCAATAC
>JBBSWK010000208.1:0-5122 GCA_038046325.1 Nanobdellota archaeon
GTAAGAAGCAGGCAGAAAGATTTGGCACGCGCTTTAAGGTTGATATTGCCAGCGAATTCAAGAAAATAAAAGGTGGATTTGAATTGAATTTAATGGGTGGGGAAAAAATTCAAACTAAAACTTTAATTGTGGCAACTGGTGCTAGTGCGCGATGGCTGGGCATTCCTTCCGAGGAAAAGTATAAAGGCCGGGGCGTAACGACCTGCGCAACCTGCGATGGAGCGTTCTTCAAAGGAAAAGAAGTGGTAGTGGTCGGCGGGGGAGATTCTGCCATGGAAGAATCAAATTTCCTGACTAAATTTGCGACAAAAGTGACGGTTATCCACCGTAAGGATTCATTCAAAGCTTCTAAGATTATGCAAGACAGATTCTTTAAGAATCCAAAGTGTAAAGTGATCTGGGATAGTGAAGTGGCGGAGATTTTAGGTGATGGAAAAAAAGTAACTGGTGTTATGTTGAAAAATGCAAAAACAGGAAAGACTTCTGAATTTAAAACTGATGGCGTCTTTTTAGCAATCGGGCATGTTCCTAATACGTCTATCTTCAAAGGGAGGTTAGATATGAATGAGCTTGGTTACTTGACTACTGATAGATTCATGAAAACCAATATTTCTGGTGTATTTGCTGCTGGCGACGTACAAGATACAAGATATAGGCAAGCAATAACTGCTGCCGGTTCTGGTTGTCAGGCGGCAATGGAAGCAGAGAAGTATTTAGCTGAACAGGAGTGATTATTCTTTATTCACCAAATTTCGCACAGAATTAACTGTTGCTTTGCTGGCTCGGTAAGAGATTGTCATCAATTTAGTTCCGATATAAAATCCTCCTATAATCAGAGCTACATTTGTTACGCTATTATATTCTTGAGATTTTTGTAGATGTAGTGTGTCTTGCACTAGTTCCACGCTTTTTTCTAATGTCTTTTGTCCTGCAATTCTCCAATCACCTATAATCCCTCCTAAATGGGCAAGGCCTAATCCAGCACCACTGGCACAAAGAATAATACTTTCCCTTTCTTTTCCTTTTTTCATTAAATATATTCCTAGGGAAGTTAACAGGTAGGGAGCTGCAGCGGTAGTAATTGTTCCTGCAGTAGAAGGATTTGTAAATTCGACATAACCCCCAAGCAAAGGAAAGAGTAATTTAGATTCTACTCCTGGAATTATTTTTTCCCAAAGCGGGCCAGCATATAAAGTGTTGATAACGATATGTTTATTGACTCCGCCAGTAAGATAATTTGTTCCAGCATGGATCAATTCATGAGGAAGAGAAAATGCTCCAAATGAAGCAAAGGCAGCCAAATTAGTCTTAAGAAGTTTCCTTTCTCCAGAAAAAAGATGCGAAAAATCTAAATCTGCTTGTATTTCGTTGTAGATGGATTTGAAGGAGATGCCTTTGACAGGATTTTTTACAAAGTCTTCAAGAGTATAGTTATTATTCATGAATTTAGAGAGGAGGTTATTAATAGATTTATAACTATTATGGAAGATTATAACTATTTTCTAAGATAAATTTAAAATAACTGATGTAGGGGATAAAGCCAGTTAATAATCAATAATACAAGTATAGTAAAGAAAAATAAACTTATTCTTTTATAATACTGGTTCCCTTTGCCTTCTCCTTTTAGTTTTTGCAAAAAGACCTGAGCCATTCTGCCACCATCGACAATAGGTAATGGCAAGAGATTAAATAACCCAATTCCAATGCTTAGTAGGAATAGCCAACGTAAAAAGAAATTAAACCAATTTAATGCTTTATATAATTCATTCCAAAAACCTACTTGATATCTTTCCTTAATTTCAAATTCGTTTTTCGCGAGGTTTAGTCCCAAAAATGCTTTTCTTTGATTTTTTGGGTTTGCTCCTAAAGTAATAGAATATTCTTTTTCCGGCGTGGAAACTTTTATTGTTTCACCTGGTTTGTAAAAGGCCAATTCTTCACTAAACTCCTGGAAATTTTTAATGGGAACTCCATTTATACCAGTTATACGTGTTCCAGGCTTTAATCCCGCTTCCGCAATAGGCGCTGTTTCATTAAAGTAACTTTCAAACGTAAATCCAGCCGGTTCTACCATGGTTTCTTGTAAGGGTACAAAGGCAAAATTGAGTAATAACAATACTACAACACCTAAAACTATGTTGGAAAATGATCCTGCCGAAAGTACGGAATATTGCACGATATCTTGTTGCTTCTGTAATTTTTTTTCATCTGGTTCTACAAAAGCACCCATAATGGGGCCGAGGAATACTATACCGGTGTTTTTAACTTCAATTTTGTGCGCCCTGGCGACAATGCCATGCGAAAATTCATGCACAAGAGCAATTATGAAAATAGCTAATATCCAATACCAAAAAGATAATACACCCAGGCCAGGAACGCTTATCCCGGGAAGAACAGGCGATACTGCTGACGCTGCTTCTGGGTTCGTAAATATTTGTATAAAGCTTGTAACAAGAAAATAAGATATAAACACTAATCCTACAAAACCTGCACCCATGCCGACGTAACCAAAGAGGATGACCCATTCCCGAAATTTTGTGGAATATTTTTCCATCCATTTCAAGCCTATTTTGGTTCGATAAAGAAAGATGATTTTTGCCTGGCGTTCTATTCTTTTCCAGTGGAAGGCTATAAATAAAATAACAAATAAGTAAAAGAGAAAAACAAACTTGTGCTGGAGTACAAAACCAAGTACATCTATCATAATAGAAAGAAAGAATGATGGTTTTTATATGTTTGGGTTACTCAGGATTGCTCTTCGTATGTTTGTTGTCTTTCAGCTCTCGTAAATCTTCTTCTATTTCTTCTTGGCTTATTCCCTGTCCGCCTTTCCATTGGCCGGAAATAAAGAATTTAGCAATTTCGTAGACAGCTTTTGGTCGAGACAAATATCCTGCGGCAAAAGACGCAAATTCTAATCTTGAATAAGAAAGTTTTCTTGGTTCATGTATAGAGGCATTGTCATCATACCAAATTCTAGCCTCATTCCTCCCCTGCTGAAAACTATCAAGAATATTTTTAAGAGACATAGGCTTACTTCTTCCTTTTCGGTCGTAATTTAAGAGAAGCGCAGCTTCGGCATTTAATTTTGCCCTGGCTTACTTTCAGACTGGAAGCGCGAATTTTAGACTTACAATTCCTGCAGACAAAAACTCCTTTGATAATCCTGTTCAATGCTTCGTCGAATTTAGTTGCCATTTTATGATTTCACTTGTTTCATGACTTTTGCTCCCATGATGGTCCAGTATAACACTTCTTTCCCTTCCTTCACTTCTTCCTTCAATTCTTCAGGGATCTCCATGTTGAAGGTCTCATAGGTTTCCATGTCCATGACATTGGCGCTGTTGCCAGAGACGGATAAAATTTGAGCGGATTTCTTTTCAATGATGGGTGCTTCTACCCGGTCGTGGCCAGGCATAACGATCTGTCTTTTCTTGCCGTCAAGGATGCCTACTGCAGTCAAATTTACTTTAGCGTGACCGTGTTTTCCAGGACGTGAGGTGGCAGTATCGGTTATTTTACAAGCAGCGTCATCAATAATGATAGTGTCCCCTTTCTTGAGGGTTCCAACGCTAACCATTTTTTTTTCATACATAAGTATCAGACGTAAAAAACTAGGGGTTATTTTTAAATGTTTCTGAACAGCAAACTGGTAAAGGATCATAATCCCACCTGCAAAATCGCTCATAAACGCTTCGTAAAGTGAATTTTCCCTGCGGAAAAATATATTCTGATTGAACCTTTTCAGGAATTTCAGAGTAATAGCCTACGGCATGGCCTCCGTTTCCCATCTTTAGAGTCCATTCGTAATGTTCAGCAAGCTTTTCCAGCATTGATTTTGTAGATGGCATTATTGGAAGAAGCTCCAGAAGTTTGATCTTCTCGGTTTTCGTGTTCTGGCATATTTTCCAATGTATTTTTTCCGCCTGATGATGTTTTCTATTTCTTTTTCAATCAATTCATGATCGGGATAACGTCTTTCGTCTTCTCTGAAAGCACCAGTATGAAAAGAGCTTCTCCCTTCATGATGTTTAAACTTATGGTGCTTGTGCAGCATCTCATGATACATTAAGTAATCTAGGATTTCTGGGTCGGCATCTGCGAAGATAGTAGATACAGTAATAGTATCGGTATGAAAATTATAGCTGGCTAACTTACGAAAGGAAGCAGTTCCCCAGGTAAGATTTGGTTTTTCTACAGAGTTGGATAAAAATAGCTGATTGACACGATGGAAGGAAGTTTCTAACAATGGGTCTGATTTGGTCTTTGGGGTTAAGATAGGAATATTTTTGATGAAATTGTTGTAAAGATCAATGTTATGAGTATGTGCTCTGGTTTTGAGGATTCTTAATAGCAGATGCTGAATTAACCCTATTTTTATTTCTTTATCGATGTCTTTCCATTGCAGATTGAGGTTTACTTTGATCTTTCTGGGCTCTAAACGGATATTGGCGTTAAAATCAGCTAACCTGCGGTTGTATTCCATCTCCGCTTGGTAAGGGAATTCTTGGTCTGGGAATAGGCGCTGATAGGATTCTTCGATGAGGTTCATATGTTGTATAATTGTGATGATATTTTATAAGAATTGTCTATATGGTTTTATTTAGTATAGTTGAAACTAGAAATTCTTTTATATCACTTCAGTTTAGTAAAAATTATGGGTTCAGCAAGAAAAGCGCTTCTTCAAATCCTAGAAGAAAGTCCAAATAATCGACTAGATTTAACTACAATTGATAGAGAGTTATCTAAAAGAAAAGTTCTAGGTTTTGGAGTCGAAGCAAAAGATGTTGTTTATGCTTTAGAAAAAGCTGGTAACATTAATTATAATAGAACTGAAGAGATGGTTTATTTAATTTCAAAACCGCCATTAGAAGTTACTGATGAAATGATTAAAAAATGGGATAGGGATGCGGAAGTTTGGGCTGCCGAATTAAAAGAAGAGCAGAAAAGGACAGGCGGGAAAGACTTGCCTCCGGGGTTTGATCCCGATGATGAACATAATTATACTTTTAATCCTTTCAAAAAGTAAAGAAAGCGGGTGTTCAAAAAATGAACTTAGAAAAGATTACAAAGGCAACGGAAAGAAAAGATGAAATCAGCAATATGGCTAGTTTTGTTTGCA
>JBBSWK010000209.1:0-2188 GCA_038046325.1 Nanobdellota archaeon
CGTGGAGAACAATGGAAAAAACTTTGTTCACTTGCTCCTTCAGTGATGGGACATCAGTTCTTTTATGTATTGGAAAAGCAGTGAAGGAATATTTTATTTGGATTGAAAAACAATGCTAACATTTATCTAAAACAATCTTTTTTCTTATAAACATGAACGACTTAGATATCTACCAACCTGCCGAGGATTCGTACTTATTACAGAAGTTTGTAAGACAGTGTGCTATCGGCAGAGTTTTAGATATGGGGACAGGATCAGGAATCCAAGCTTTAACTGCCATAGAAGTACCGAGTGTGCGGGAAGTGTTGGCGGTAGATATCAATCCGAAGGCAGTTGAAGAGTTACAGAAAGAGATTGAAAAAAGAAAACTCCGTAAACTAAAAGCAATAGAAGGCGATCTCTTTGAAAATCTTGACGGTTATTTTAATGTGATTATTTTTAATCCACCGTATCTGCCGCGGGATAAAGGAATTGAAGATAGTGCTTTGTATGGCGGCAAAAAGGGCTGGGAACTATCTGAACGATTCTTTAAGGAAGTTTCCAGTCATATGTTTCCGGAAGGAGTAATATTATTTTTATTTTCTTCCCTGACTAAAAAACAAAAGATCGAGGAAATTCTAGAACATAATTTATTACAGTGGCAAGAATTAGATGAAGAGAAAGTTGCTTTCGAGACTTTGTATGTGTATAAAATTACGAAAACGCCTTTGCTTCGGCAGCTGGAAGGAAAATTACTGCGTAATGTTCATTATTTCGCGGAAGGAAAGCGGGGAATTGTCTATACTGCGCAGTTTGACAAAAGCTTGGTGATAAAAAAACAGGTGCCAGTAAAGAAACGGACCATTACTGTGGCGATCAAAGTAAAGAAAAAAGAAAGTAAGGCTGCTGATGCCATTACTAGTGAAGTTTTTTGGTTGAAAGCATTGAATGAGCGCGCCATTGGGCCGAGAATGATGTTTTCTGGGGAAGATTTTGTCGCATATGAATTTGCGGAGGGAGAGTATATTGAAGATTGGCTGCCAAATGCATCAAAAGAAGATATTCAGGACGTTCTTGCTTCGGTTTTTCAGCAATGCTATGTGATGGATAAATTGGGCATAAATAAAGAAGAGATGCATCATCCGTTGAAACATATTATTGTAGGCAAGGATGGTAATGCTACTTTAATTGATTTCGAACGTTCTTATGAAACTGAGAAACCGCATAATGTAACCCAATTCGCTGATTTTGTAGGCAAGCAGCGACCATTGCTGGCGAAGAAAGGGTTTAAGTTTGATTTGAAAGAATTGCGGGAAGCGGCAGCGGAGTATAAGGAGAAGTACGATGCAAAAGGGTTTGAGAAGATTGTGAAATTGGTGAAGTGAATCAATAATACTCCACTTTCCCTTCAGAAAAAATTCCTTTCTTCAATTCTACTGGGCGCCAATCATCAATGACCAAAGTTGCTCCTAACCATTCGGCTAATTCTTTTGGATTGCCAATGGTAGCCGACAAGCCAATGATCTGCGGCTTGATTAAATTCTTCAGAAGCGTCAAGATTATTTCAAGTGTCGGCCCTCGGGAAGCATCGTTCAATAAATGGATCTCATCGACAATCACGACTTTCACTTCAGCAAGCCAACCTACTTTATGCCTGAGAAGTGAATCTAATTTCTCAGTCGTCAATATCAACACATCATATTTAGCCAAATAATCTGATTCTGAATCAACATCTCCGGTAGCTAATCCTACTTTATATGGCGAGTCTTTGAAGACAGTAAGGTATTCTTTGTATTTTTCTGTTCCCAGCGCTTTGAGCGGGACTAAGTAGATAGCTTTCCCTTTGCCCAGAGTATTATATATAGACATAGTGGCGATCAAGGTCTTTCCGGAAGCAGTGGGAGCGCAGGCTAACAGTGATTTTCCTTCTAACAAACCGGCATTTACAGATTTTTCCTGGATTGGAGTAAGAGTGGGAAACTTACTGTATTGTTTTTTGAATGGTTCCGGTAAAGGTAAATTGTTTATTTCCATCTATATCCTGCGGAAGCTGAATCTTTATATGAATTTTGCTTAAAATTCATATAAGAAATGAAGCACACAATAAAGCAACGACTTTATTGGTGCGCCAGAGAAATTGTTGTTTCTCTGTGCGAAACTACTTCATTTCTGTACAGAAGGCCTAAAGCCTTCTTGTATTAGAAATGTG
>JBBSWK010000210.1:0-1805 GCA_038046325.1 Nanobdellota archaeon
AAGAACCGCAACAATGGCATACAGAACTAAGGCGTAGAGAGCAATGAGAAAGGGAATTAATATTACTGAAATAAGCAGGTTGGCAAAGACAATCACTACTAAGGCGCTCCAGAAAACTATTTTTGAGAAGAAAATATCATGTTTGGTAGATTTATCCAAAATTGCTTCTGCTTTTAATAACTCGCTCTCCCGCCATCCTTTCTGTTTAAGTTCCTCTCTTCTTTGCGGTTTCATGTTAGCGATGGCCTAAGGTGAGATGCTGTGCTACTTTCATGAATTCTTTCGCTGGTCGGGATCGAGGATAAAGGTGGGTAAGCGGCATCTGTTTGTGAGAAGCTTTGCGCACTTTACGGTGATGTTTGATGTTAGCAAGAATAGGATGTTCCAAGATGCTTTCTATTTCTTCAGGCTTAAGTTCATCTTTGCCGTGGCTCATGTTCAGGATGATTCCTGCAACAATGTTGTTATTTTCTTTGGCCAACTGGATGGTTTTTAATCCGTCCATGACCGAACTTAAAGTAGGGGTTACCACTACTAAGACTTCATCTGTATTTTTGAGAATTTGTAATAAATCGTATCCTAAGCCGCTCGGCGCGTCTACTAAGACAAAATCAGCGGCATTTTTGAGTGAGTCGAAAACTTTATGCAGCTTCTGCGGATTAGTTCTTTGGTATTCGCTCAAAGAAGGTGAAGCTGGAATAAGCGAGATGCCGCTTTCATGCAGATACATAATCTCTTTCAAGCTTTTTTCTTTGCGTAGGAATTTATTTAACGTTCCTTCCGGATTCATATGCCCGAGATGGAGGGCTAGATTAGGAGTGACGATGTTCGCATCGAGAAGGATAACATCCTTACCCAGCTTGGCCAGGCTTTGGCCTATATTTAGGGTACAAGTCGTCTTCCCCACACCGCCTTTTCCGGAAACCAGCGCGATAAACTTGGTCATGTTTTAGGTTAAGAGGAAAAGGATTATTTAAAGTTTCTGAAAATTTTACTTCGTATTTTCAGAAACTTCAAAGGCTAAGCCTTTGTAAGATTCTGTTGCTCAAATATTACCACATAGTTTTAAGAGGATATTTTTCTTTTAATTCTTTATACCCGTTAGAATCATTGATACGTTCCAATGCAGTTTTTACCACACTCCTTCCGCAGGGATAACTCATATATCTTTTGCAGGCTTCTTCTTTATACCCGTTTTTGAGAAGTTCCATTAAGGCTTTATAATGTCTATTCTGGTTCTTAACTGCCCAAGGAACAGGCTTTCCTGCAACATAAGACATAAGTAAGCTCATCGAACCGACAAGCATTCTTAATGGGCTATTTTCATCAAAATGGGCTATTTTCATCAAAACCTTCTCCTACATAGTTGTGTATTTCGTAAGCAAAACAGGATACTCCAGCGGCAAACTCGCTTGAGGAAAGCAAGCCAAGAAAAATATTAAACTTATTTATCTTTATTTTATCTACAATTTCATCCAATCCCATAAAAAATACCTTTAATCTTCTTCCACGATACCTTCAATGATCCTCTGGGAGTAGTAAAGGAAGTTATGGATGAATTTTTCGCAGTTTACCAGAGTGTCAATTTCTACCTCAACAGTAGAATCTTCCATGGTTACGATAAGCGTGACATGCCGGCGGAATTCCTGCCTTTTTTGATATGCAGATTTAAGTATGTTTCTTAAGGAGAAGTAAAAGTGAAGGTTTTTTTGGATCAAAGGATCATCAGGATACAGCTCAGCCAGTTTTTTTGCTTTCAAAGCAGGGCTTTTGGGTACGCTGTCCAGCGTTTTGTCTTCCATGGC
>JBBSWK010000211.1:0-1494 GCA_038046325.1 Nanobdellota archaeon
TTGAAAAAGGCTCAGGAAAAGGTACTGAAGCTCACAAAGCAGCGGTTGTTGGTGATACCGTTGGAGATCCGTTCAAAGACACTGCCGGGCCGGCTTTAAATGCTTTAATCAAAGTCATGAATACTTTTGCTATTGTCTTTGCACCAGTTTTAATAGCTTATGGATTAAATTTGTTTTAAATGGATCGGAATGTTGTTTGATTTTAGATTATTATTTACCAAAGAAGAATTTGCCAAAGCGGTGAAGAAGTTCAAGAAGTAACTCCTTATATTTTTTCGTTTACTGTTTTTTAATCAGGAACTAAGAACTATTTCCGTAATGATTTTATGAGCATTTGGGTATGCTTAAGCTCTCTCTGCAATTCTTGAATCTCCCGTTCCGCTTTCCGATTCACTTGGTAGTCATATTTTGCCTGTATTCTATCTCGTTCTTCTACTCGTTTCTGGCTCATTAAAATAATGGGTCCCTGGATTGCGGCCAGCATGGAGAGAATAAGATTGAGGAGAATGTAGGGATAAGGATCCAATGCTTTATGTGCCAGCAACCAGCTATTGGCCCCAGCCCAGAGAGCGATATAAAGAAATAAAAGCCCTATAAAAAACCAACTTCCGCCGAAAGTTGTAATAGTATCTGCCGCTTTCTGTCCTAAGGTTAATTTTTGGTGATATGGAAGATGATTGTTCCCATTACCTTTCCGATACGCTTCCTCTTTTTGAGACATAATCTTTGACATAATTTTACTGTTTAAATATTTTTTTGATGGTCTTTCCTCAATCCTAATGTAGTAATCTTCCGATGCAAGGTTTCCGGCTGGATCTTAAGACCGCGGGCAGTTTTGGTAATTTTCCAACCATGTTCCTGGAGAGCTTGAGACAAAAACTGCTGTTCAAATTCACCTTCCGCCTGCTTCCAAGTAAGGTGATTATGGGGCAGTATTTTAGCCAAATTCCTGGAAAGAGCTGGCACTTCTTGATACATTTTCTCCATCTTCTGGGGATGGATGATATCTTTATACTCTTCCAAAGCAAAGCGGATAGTTTGGTCTATCATTTTTTCCTGATATGAATTGCGGTGCTGTAATTCACGGCGAACATCCCCTATTTCAAAGCCCAAGCTCTTAAAGGCGCGATGCACACTGCGGCGATCTAAACTCACAAATTTTGCCAATTGGGAAACATTGCCGCCATGAAGATGCAGTTGATTTTTCAGAAATTCGGACCTAAATATTTTTTTTGCTTCCTGGAAGGAACTAGCTTTGGGAATGTAACATTTTGCAGGAAGAGTTGTTTGCAATTTATCGGTGAGATCGGATTGAACTTGGGGAACATAGATGCCCCAACTTTTTCCGATGGTTTCTTCCAACAGCAACGCTACTTTTCCTTTAATTGTTTCTTCAAGGTTGTGCTTATTCATCTGGCTGTTCATCGTGTTTATGTATGTTCATACGCAGTAAAGTACCAACAGGAAGGCCGTACAAAAAGAGAACCGCAGCAA
>JBBSWK010000212.1:0-3827 GCA_038046325.1 Nanobdellota archaeon
ATTTAGTGAATTAGTAATTAAAGATTCTTATGATCGTAGAGCATTACAGTTCAAAAATAATATTATTGCAACTTTAAAGAAAATCGGACTTACTGAAGATGATGTAGAAGTAATCTTACCAAGAATTGCGAGGATGAAGGGTGTTGCGGCTGCCTCCTGGTATTTTGATGGCAGGAATATGTATTTCAGCTATAGGAGCGGAGCGACTTTTGTACAGAACTTGTATGTGGTTTCTAAAGTGATCGAAGCGGAAGTTGGGTTATTGTTGGCTAAGACTAAGACAGTAGAAGAATTTGTGCGCGATTTCATGGAAGATAGAAACGTGGAGACGCAACGGTTGGAAGCGCGAAGGGTATTAGGGGTGGAAGAGAATTGCATTGACATTGAAGTTATTAATAAGAGCTATAAGCAATTGGCTAAGCAGTCGCATCCGGATATGGGCGGCGATCTAGAGAAGTTTAAGGAAATCAATAACGCGCATAAGATGTTGAAGAGAGAGTTGTGTTAGGCCTATTCTATTAAGTTCAATTTTGATTTATTGCGGTTTCTAAAATTTTAGCGAAAGATTTAAATAAAATGGTAAACATAAGATGTTTACGATAGATGTTACACAAAAACGAGGGTGAAAAATATGAAAACAGGTAGGATTGAAAGAGGAGGTTTTTATGAAACAAGTAGAATACACAACTCTGCTTACTACGGAGGATTTGATAGATGTGAGATTAATGTGGGAGAAGAAAGGAGAAATAACAAAGTTTTCTCTGAATTATCGGGCAATGATAAGCGGTAAGTGGATAGAAATTTATCGCGTGGATAATTATCATGGTTTTTTGCATGAACAGCGTTATTGGAGAAACTCCGAACCAATTCGTCTTAATGAGCATTTGTCTTTAAATTTAGTAATTAAGAAATATGTAACTGAAATTACATTAAATTACCAAAGGTATCGTAATTACTACTTAGAAAATATGAAGAATGGAAGAAATGAAGAAAATGAAAAGAAAAGAAGAACTGAACATAAAAGAACTGAAAAGAAAAGCAGAAGACATTAATAATTTAATTGAAGATATAGTAACTGAAAAATTAGATTTACCAAACAAAGCTTTGATTTCCCTTGATTTTGAGGCAACTCTTAATATTTTTACAAAGAAAAAATTAGAAATTATTGATTGCATAAATAGATACGGCCCTAAATCAGTTCAACAATTAGCTAACTTAACAAAAAGATTGAAGCAGGCTGTTGATAGAGATTTAAAAATACTGGAAAGGTACGAAATAGTTGAATTGATAAAAGAAGGAAGAAATGTTATTCCAACTGTAAAAAGAGAAGTAATACTTTTTAATTTGAAAAGCCAAAAAATAAAAGAAACTTCAGAAGTGGTTGTAGCTCAGGTTTATATTGAAAATAAAAACGTAAATAAAAAAATATTAGAGGTAATTTCATGACTATTTACAGAAAAGTAAAAAGAGTAATTGATGGGGATACTTTTGAAGTTTATAGAAAAGTAGGCAATACAAGATTTATACGATTAGCTGGTGTTAATGCACCTGAGTTGTATCAAAAAGGTGGAAGAGAAGCAGCTAATAGTTTAAAGAGGCTTATAGAAAGAAAAACAATCACTATGGTCTCTAAAGGAAGAAGTTATAGTAGACTTGTTGCCGATGTAAGATATAGAAGAACAAAAATAAGGTAAACCTTTATAAAACTCATCTCTTTTAAACAAAAACATATTGGAAGGCGGAAGCAGAGAGTAACGATCCAAATCATACTTATTCTGTTTCAAATTGTATTAACTTGCAAAAATAAAGAGTACATACGATTTTCCGCAGAAAAGCCAAAGCTTTTCTTGGTCACAAAATGCCGAGAAAAGAGCACTAAAGTGCTTCGGCCTTTTCTGACTTCCATAGGAGAAGAAAATGAAATTTGAAGAATTAAACATACGGCCAGAAATAGTGAAAGCTCTAACCGAGCTGGGTCTCACTGATGCAACCCAGATTCAGGAAAAGGCCATTCCTATCATCAAAGAGGGAATTGATTTGATTGGTATTTCGAAGACCGGTTCAGGTAAAACTGCCGCATTCGGTATACCATTATTAGAAAAGATTATCCCTGGTAAAGGTTTGCAAGCAGTCGTCTTAGCACCGACCAGAGAATTGGCAGTACAAATCTCACAGGAATTAGCCAAGTTTGGAAAATATTTAAAATATAGAATTGCTACTGTCTACGGTGGAGTTTCTTTAGAGCCGCAAGTGCAGGAATTGGCTCGCGCAGAAATCATGGTGGGAACACCAGGCAGAGTACTAGATCACCTTAATAGACGAACTTTAGATGTAAGTAAAGTACAAACTTTTGTTCTTGATGAAGCTGATAAAATGGTGGACATGGGTTTCATAGAAGACGTAGAAATTGTTCTCAAAGCTGCTCCGCGAGAACGACAGATCTTACTTTTTGGAGCTACTATTTCCACTGAGATTGATAAACTACGAGCCAGATACATGCATGAACCACAGACAGTGGAAGCAGAACAATACGTAACTGAAGATCTGTTAAAACAATATTATTATACTATTGATTACCGGCAGAAATTTTCCTTGCTGGTACATCTCTTGAAAACTGAACAGCGCGGTCGAGCGATCATTTTCTGTTCCGCACGATCAACTGTAGACATGGTGGCTAAAAACTTGCACAAGCAAGGTATTGATTCAGAAGCAATTCATGGAAAATTAAGCCAGAGTAAACGCCTGAGCATCATTAGCGATTTTAACAAAGGAAAAATCGATCTGATCGTGGCTTCATCTGTTGCCGCACGAGGATTGCATATTGATGACGTTACTCACGTTTTCAACTACGATCTTTCCCAAGATCCACAGGAGTATGTACACAAAGTAGGAAGAACTGCTCGCGCTGGAAAAGAAGGAAAAGCAATTACCTTACTTTCTGAACGAGACTATCAGGCTTTCGGAGAAGTCTTGAAACGATACCGGCTTAAGGTGGAAGAATTAGCTTTACCTGAGTTTGTTCGTGTTCCTTTTGATGCCAGCAGACCACAATCTAGCGGCGGATTCAATCGGCGCTTTGGACACCATCAGCGTGACAGCCATCACGGCGGCGGCAGAGAACATTCACGTGGTGGATACGGCGGAGGAGAGCGCAGAGATTCTTACGGCGGCTCACGGGGAAGTTCGTATGGATCTGGAGAAGGACGTTCATCTTACGGTTCTTCACGGCCTCGATCCAGAGAGATGACGAGGAGAAGGGATTAATTTTTTTTTAAATTTTTACTTAATTTTTTCATTAATATATTTTAAAATATTTTCTCTTAACTTTTGATGCGGCCTAGCTACTCCACTTGCCCATCGTCTGACGGTGCTATCAGGGACTCCAAATTCATTTGCAAATTCTGATACTGGAAGATTATATTCATGCAGAGCTATTTTAACTGCACCAGCAAAATATCCGGGAGTGGTTGGATCAGGATTCACATTATACTTTTCGAAATATTTGTCGATTTTTGTGTTCAAATAATCCATGGTATTAACAAAATAATTTAAGGTTATATTTCTTTCGTTAAAAATCCGTCCACTCTCCTTCTCCACAAACATTAACTTCAGAAAATCTTTTAAATTAGGGGTACTTTTAAGCACTTATGGAAACGGTTACAATCTCTAAAGATCAATACGAACAACTTAAGAGAATGGCAGAGAAATTAAAGTTGATAGATGAAACCATCCATGACGAATTTCCTGTGAAAGGCTTGATGCTCCTTCAAGAGAAACAAGAAGCATTCGGATTTCTTAAGGATGAGAAGGAAGATATTTATTCTTTA
>JBBSWK010000213.1:0-1418 GCA_038046325.1 Nanobdellota archaeon
GATTTACAAGGCGCAGTCAAAGAAAAAGGATATATTTTATCAGTACAAGAAAATGCAACTAATACCTCTACAAAGAATTTATTCATTCTCAAAGACAAAGAGAAGTTTTCAGAGATTGGAGCAGTATTAGTGGTATTGTTTGCTGCGTATTTTCTTCTAACTCAATTTGATCTCCTGCCCAAGAATTTTGGTGTCACAGATAACATGAGTTATGGATTTATTTTTGTAATAGGCTTAGTGGCTGCCACTTCTACCTGTCTGGCTGTTGCTGGGGGATTGCTGTTAGCAGTTTCCAGTAAATCCCATGAAAAAAACCCAGAGTTGCAAGGTTGGCAGAAATTTAAGCCGCACCTCCACTTCAATGTAGGAAGGATTGCTTCGTATACATTATTAGGAGGCGCTATTGGGGCACTAGGTTCAGTATTTACCTTATCCTCAGCAGTTACAGGAATTATTACTATAGTTGCCAGCGTGTTAATGATCATAATGGGATTGCAATTGTTAGGCATATTCCCTTGGCTGAATAAAGTTCAAATCAAGATGCCCAAGTTTATCGCTCACAAAGTGTATGACGCCAGTAATCAGAAGGTGAGTAATAGTTCATCGTTCTTATTTGGCGCAGCAACCTTCTTTTTGCCCTGCGGCTTTACTCAGGCATTACAGTTGTATGTGTTAGGAAAAGGAAGCTTTGTCGTTGGAGCATTGACTATGCTGGCTTTCTCTTTAGGGACATTGCCATCACTAGTTTCAGTAGGCGCATTTTCAAGTTTCGCTAAAGGGAACATTAAGAAATATTTTATGACTTTTTCTGCCGTATTGGTGATTGTTTTAGGAATTTTTAATTTAACTCCTGGATTTAATTTAGTCGGTGCAGCAGTTGCGGTGCCTTCTGTAGACAATAGTGTCGGTGCTAACAACGATGAAATTGCCATAGTAGGAGATAAACAAGTCATTGACCTAAAAGTTGATGGTCTGGATTATTTTCCAGATAAATTTACGCTGAAGAAAGGAGTTCCAGTAGAATGGAATATCGATGGTAAAAATGCACAAGGATGTGCGCAGATTATCAGTGTTCCAAAATTAGGAATTATTGAACGGCTTCCACGCGATAGTATTAAAACCATTGCCTTTACTCCAGAGCAAACTGGAAAAATTACCTTCACCTGCGGCATGGGCATGGCTGGTCCAGGAACATTTGAGATTGTAGCATGAGATAGAAAAAACATGAAAACAATAATCACCATTAAAGGAACGCACTGCAAATCCTGCAAGATGCTGATTGAAGAAGCCTGCTCTGAAATGCCAGGAATAAAATCTTGTTCCGTGGATTTCAAGACCGGAAAAACGGTCATTGAACATGAAGGCAAGCTAGATTTTAAAAAATTGAAAAAAGAGATTGAAAGTTTGGGAGAGTATAA
>JBBSWK010000214.1:0-1716 GCA_038046325.1 Nanobdellota archaeon
TTCTTTAACCATCTTACTTTCCCGCACCGCTATCGAACTGATTAATTTTATCATTCCTTGGTTTGCCATTGCCATTATCTTCTTTGTTTTAATGGTACTGTTATTTATGATCATGGGAGCAAAAGATATTACTGCCTATACGCAGACTAATGTCCAGTGGGTCCTTATCGCGGTAGGAATCCTCATCTTAGTTGCTGGATTTGGAAAAGTCTTAGGGCAAACTCTCTTGGAGGAAGGAGCTCAAGCAGGCACGGTTGTAGAAGGTGCCGATGGTGTTGCTACCGGTGGTTTCCAGCAGAATGTATATGCAACTTTATTCCATCCTAAAGTCTTAGGATTACTGATCGTCTTTGCTATCGTGGTGTTTACGGTAGCGTTGCTGAGTGGATAGAATTAAGAAGAATATTCTATTTTTTATTATATACTCTTTTTCGTGTTTCTTCCACGCTTAAAGCTCTTGAAGCATCTAATTCTAAGGTACTCACCACGCCTTCTAAAGTTATCTCATAGACTGGTTTTCCTTGTTTATGTAAGAATTTTGCTTCACCAAAGACGCCTGCGCCAAATTTTCCATCTACAAACGGTTGAAAAATACCGGCATCCATATTTGGAAGAACGTTTTCAAAATAATACTTCATTCCGCTGCCTTTTTCTTTTTTGTAAGCTTGGTATCCTTCTTCATGCACCGGTTGATTTGGATTTTCAACTTCATATCCAGGCAGTGCATGTTCTATGCATTTAACTAATTCCTGTTCTTTAGGAGTATTATAAATATCAACAGTGTGTCCGAAGTAGATTTTTGGTTTCATATTGAGATAAGAGCAAAGTATATTTATAAGAATTTAGATATAACAAACTACTTATGTGAATGTCTTTTCTTCAGATCTTCTTTAACCGCTGACAATTCTTTCACGTTATCCACAAAAGTAGGGATGACATCTTTGAACACTTTCCCCACTGCCTTTAATTCTGTTCCTACATCGCGCATCCTGGTATCGTAATCTTCTAACTTGCCCAGAACTGCTTCGTGTAACGTCTTGAAATCATCTTTCAATTTATCGACATCGTGCTGCAGTTTGAGCTGCCTTTCCTCAGTCTTATTCTTCCATTCAATAATCTTCTTTACTTCAGCGATCAGGTCATCCCATTTTTCATCTATGAGGCTTTCTGCGATCGCTTCCATCCGCTCATAGATATTACTCATATCTTCCTGATACGATGGTTGTGGAGAAGGCATTTCTGGCTGCATCATGGGCATTGATCCTGGAGAAGCCGGCAGGTCCTGCGCGCCGTAGGCGGGAGGCTGCTCATCTGCTTGAGCGATAGCTTCACTTATCTGCTGCTGCTGATATCCTCGCTGTGATAGTTCTTCCACAATAATATCATCAGTCAGCCCTTGCTGGCGAAGCTGTAACACTTCAGAAACAGGGGATGCTTTCTTATCAAACAATGCCATAATTACCTCTTTTTTAACGCTTTTGCACTTAAAAAAAGGTTCGAAGGATTTTATCCTTCGTTAACCTCTTTTATACTATTGAATACCTTTTTCCTATTTAAACTTATTTCTCTAATGCTTCTTTCCTTTGAGCTCTGCTAGCTTGCTTTCAATGGCTTTCTCCAGGTCTCTTTGAGTCACAAAATTAAGTGGATTCCAAAATTCTACATATTTCTTTAAGGTCACCACTTCTTCTGCTCCGTCCGTCTGTTTCAATTCGT
>JBBSWK010000215.1:0-1719 GCA_038046325.1 Nanobdellota archaeon
ATGTCTCTACTTTAGCAGAAGGAAGGCAAGGCATTAGGATCGTGGCGAATGATACGGTCAGTAACGTTAACGATACCTTTGTGATTAACTTTACTATAGATTATACTGGACCGAACGTAAATATTACTGGGCCCGCTACCGGAGCTACCTTGAGCAGCATCCGAAATTTTAACGCTACCGTGCGAGACTCTTTGACTGATGTAAATACTGTTTTATTCCAATTTAGTAATGGTACGAATCCGTTCAATCTTACGGCATCAAACACCTCTGGGATTTGGAATGTTTCTATTAATACAAATAGCATCGTAGAAGGTGGGATTACCATTACCGTCTTCGCCAACGACACTGTTGGTAATATTAATAACACCAAATCCGTATCCATTACCATTGATAATATTGCAGAACCGGGAAGCGGGGGAGGAGGAACACCAGCGGGAGAAAGTTCAGACAACACCCCAACACCAGTATCAGAGAAAAAAGAATGGGAATCTCTGGAACCAGGGGAAATTGCAGCGCTGGAAATAAAGGACAAAGAGATCGGAATAACTGAAATAGAATTTATTGTTTTAGAAAAAGCGTATGATATAGTTTTACAAGTTGCAAAAGTAAATTATCTCCCAGGCAGCGTATCGCGATTTGATGGTTATACTTATAAAACATTAGACATCAGCAAAGAAGCGACAGTTAAAGACCTATTCAAGGAAGCTACAGTTAAATTCAAAGTAGAAAAATCCTGGTTGCTCAAAAATAAAATCACTTCTGAAGAAGTTGCACTATATCATTATGCAGATGAGAAATGGGTAAAACTGCCAACCAAGACAGGAAAAGAGGATAACAAGTATGTCTATTACAGTTCAAAAACTCCAAGCTTCAGCTACTTCGTGATCGGTAAACAAATAATCAAAGAAATTGCTATTCCTGAAAAGCCTGTCGAAACCCCTGCCAAAGAACCTACTATCCCTACAACATCAGAATCCGGGAAAGAAGCCAAAACAGAAAGCATATTACAAAAAATAATTGGGAAATTTACCTCTTCCGGTAAAAAAATAAGTACTGCGATAATTTCCTCTGTTAAAGATTATACTACTTATTGGCTGTTAGGGTTTATAATAATTTTACTGGCGCTGGTTGGAACGCACATTAAAGACTTGCCTATCCCCGAGTTCCTCTGGAAACTTAAGCCCGTGCCACAAGTGAGAGTTGAGCAGCCAGAGAGCATACCTGCGCGCATTGCGCCCTCCTCAGCTCAAAAAGAAATCCCACAGCTGAATCATTGGGGTAAAAAGAATTATCTCGATTTACAGGAGGAGCTGAAGCGAGTAGAAGCTTTGATTGCTGACACTCCTTTGCCTGAACAAAAAAATAAACCTCTGAAGTTGACCTCATTCAAAAAAACTTCATCTCCAGAAAATGTAGCAGCAAAAACAGAAAAAGTACGGCCACCGCAGCAGGTAGATCAGGAAGAAGTTGAACAATGGATTAAACATATGTTTAGTTCAAGAATGACAGAATCAAAGATTATAACTATCGTAAATAATAGCACTGCTATACCTGGGACCAGGATTAAAGCTATGATTGATAAAGCGAGAGTCAGCAGCTTGCTGGAAAAAAATTACCATATGACCCAAAAAGAAATTGGAGAATTGAAAAAATTTATCAGCAAGGAAAAGAAAAACGGAGCTACCAAGAGACAAATCGTGGCGGATCTGATCCAAGAAG
>JBBSWK010000216.1:0-5684 GCA_038046325.1 Nanobdellota archaeon
TGCTTTCATTTGTTCACTGGGTTAGTACCCCGCCATTTTTTTGGTGTCCTTTATTATTTTATTGTCCAGTGAACATTGAAAATTCCAACAACACTTCATAATTACTCTGCTACTTCTTGTGGGAGGGATTTTCATCTTGTTTCCACTTTCTTCAAGGGGTCAATAAGGAAATTGCCTTTCTTGAGCACGTTTTGCCCGAGTAGTATTTTATAGGTCATATGGCTGCGATCAGCCAAGGTGAATTCTTCTTCAATATCTATGTCTTTTAAGGTGATTTTAACTTTGATATTTGGCCTTTTTTTAATTCCGGAAGCCGACTTTACTACTTTGGAGCTGATGACCGGGCCTAACTGCAATTCCCCGGCTAAGGCATAGTCAATAGAAGAAGAGGTAGCTCCCGTGTCTATTCTGGCTAAGACTTCTGCCTCTTTGCCTTTGCTTCCATGTACAGTAACCTGCTCAATTAACCCTAAAAGAACTTTATCTTTCATAGTAACGGGATAGGGAGATGTTTTATAAGATTTATGTTGTGATTAAAGAGAAGAGTCTTAGAAATCTTTTTAAATCAGCCCTTGTTCCGTTTCGTATATGCCCTGGTGGTGTAGTCCGGACTATCATACTGCCCTTTCGGAAACTTTTACCAAAAGTTTCATCAAAAGTGACCCTTCGGGAAAAGTTTAGAGAAAGGCGGTGACCCGGGTTCGAATCCCGGCCAGGGCACTTTTTATAATTTAATAAGTAATTTTTGGCTTTCTTGGTTTTGGAGAAAAATGTTCATATAACTTGTATCTCGCCTTAAGGGCATCTTCTTTGTTGTGCGAGCAAGTAATTGCTAGTCTCACTCCGCCGGGAGGATTTTGAAAGTAGAGATCTGGCTTGTCGATTTGGTAGCATGTTAGATTTTTACCTATCTCTTCAGCTGTACTTTTTTCAATGCGGTAATCTACATTCCAATCTCCCCACAGGGCAAATATGTACAAATGAGGTAATCTCTCTTGGAAAGTCCAGCTTTTGCCAGCATAGATGTCGATGATACTCTGCATCAGCTGAATATTACCCAGCCGATCGATGTCGCCCATGCGTAAATGACATTCAATAATTTTGCTGTCTATTGTTTCAAGATTTACGGTTCCAGTATAATCGGATAAATTCTTCTTCACCCAGGAAGAAACATAAGCAGTAGAAACTGGTGTTTCTATGGTTTCCCAATAATCAAACATTCCTTGGCCTAACTTTTCTCCCTTGAAGGTAAGATTAAAAACCACCTCTCCATCGATAACTATTAGATCATGGCTGAGGTGATCGCCTTGTAAATATTCTGTCCAAAAATGTCCGGAAAGGTGTTTCTTTTTTTCGTATTCCTGGGGACTGGAGATAAGGCTACTGCTTAATCCTGCTCCATAGAGATTAGTAATCGGTTTTAGGAATACTGGAAATTCTTTCGGTTCAACTCCCACCGGAGCGCATCTGAGATGTTGTGAAAGCGCGACTTCCAGTTTGTTGTAAACCCATCTATGTTTTGGAAAATGCTCCCATGCGCCATCATCAGTAGTAGGGATACATACTCTTGAGGGAACTTTGAGTTCTTTATAGCATCCCAAGCCTCGGGGATCATAATATTTGAAAGGGTTGTCGTCTTCTTTATGGAACATGGTGAGAGCAGAAAATAAAGATCTTTTATACTTTTTGGTTCTTTATTCTACAAAGAGCTATCTATAAATAAACAACAAATCATCAACAATCTTTTGATCTATCTTTTTATCACTGCCAATACAAGCTCCTTCTTTCTGAATGGTGTACGGAACCAACTCGGTCTGATAATACATAATGCTTTCGGGAGCAGTAGTATTCATTTTTTAATCTTTGGTTTGATAAAAAGGGAGATTATCCTTGGTGAGGAAAGTTCTTAGCGTTTCTAGAATATCATCATCGCCCAACAGGGTTGAAGTGCGTATTTTTTTACGGGGAACATCACTTCCTTTATCGCTGTTGAGGTTAAATCTCTTTCCCATTTCGTACATGAATAATTCCTGTCCTTTGCTGCATTCTCCATAACAGAACATATTTACCGCTGGGAGAAGCATGTTTCCGAGTAAGGCGATAGCTTTATCATTGTCTTCTTCAATATTACCTCCATCAGAATAATAGAAAAGATAGACGTTCCATTCTTCAGGAGGGTAATTTTTTTGTATAATTTCTATCGATTTTTGGAAGGCAGAAGAGGTCATAGTTCCTCCCGCAAGCCTGGTTCCGTAGAACACCGAACCTTCTACCTCATACGCATTCATGGTGTGAACAATAAATCGCTCTTCAAGGTTATGGTGATATCTTCCAATAATTCTTTGCAGCCAGGAGTTAGCCATCCTGCATAAACGCCGTTCTTCTTCTCCCATGGAACCGGAAACATCAAGCATATAGATGAGAGCAGCGCTGGATTGCTGATCGGGCTGGTAAGAAGCAGCTCTATATCGAAAATCTCTACGGATGGGAACTATCGCGTCTCCAGGTTGATAGTCTCCGGAAGCAGTCATTCTTTTCAACGCTTCTTGGTAGGTTCTTTTGAAATTTCGCTGTACTCCCTGTTCCGCAATGGATTTATAGGCTGGTCTTTGAGTATGGATAGTATGATTTCCTTTTGGTTCGATATACGGCAAGCCTAATTCTTCTAGGAGAAGTTCTTCTAGCTCGCTTACTGATATTTCAACATCCATCAAGTCGCCGAAATCTGGATCATTACTGCTGCCTGTTCCGGGTTGGCTAGAACCATGAGGATCAATGATATCTCCAATATCTCCGTCACCTTGCGCCACTCCCCCCATATTTTTTCCATATCTAAAACGAGGGATGTTTATGACCGGAACAGGAATGCGGATTTTCTGGTGGCCTTTTCTTCCAATCAATTCGTCTCTGGAAATATATCTTGGTAGGTTTTCTTTTTTCCGGACATAACCTTTAACTAAGCGTTTAAAGCGTGCAGAATCGCTCGTTATATTACCTAAAGGCATTCCTTTAAGAAGAAAAAAGTAAGATATAAATATTTAGTATTTGGGGTAAAATGAAGTAATCCTATTTAACCATTTGCTAGCAGTAGATTTATAAATTTTTTAGGCTATTTTTAGTAAAATGGATTCTTTTACCTATGTTGACGACAGCAAAGCCCTTTTAGAAGCTGTTACAGAATGGAAACAGGCAGCAGAGCTGGCGGTAGATTTAGAATGTGAAAATAATCTTCATCATTATGGAGCGTATATTTCATTGATTCAGATTTCCACCAAGAACAAGAATTGGATCATCGATATACTCACCTTAGGAGACATAAAACCGTTACTACTGGTTCTTGAGAATCCTGCTATTCAAAAAATCTTTCATGATGTCAGTTTTGATTTTCGTATTTTACAAGATCAATTTTTGTGTCATCCGCGGAATGTTTTTGACACTCAGATTGCGGCTTTATTTTTAGGAAAAGAGCACCTGGGGTTAGGCGATCTGTTGAAAGAATATTTTCAGGTAGAGAAAGAAAGCAAGTTTCAGATGGCGGACTGGACTAAACGGCCACTGAATACAGAGATGCTCTCCTATGCGGCGAAGGATGCGGTGCATCTTATCTCCCTGCGTGATATTTTAGTCAAAGAACTGCAGCAAAAAAACCGATTAAGCTGGGTGGAAGAGGAATTTGCAGCATTAGAGGAGGCTGATTTTACCTACAAGACCCAGACTTTCATCGATGTGCGTGGGGTGAAGACCTTCTCCCCGGAGCAGCTAGGGATTTTCCGTGAATTATTCCTGCTTCGCGAGCAATTAGCGAAAAAAGTGAATAGGCCGGTGCATTTTGTGATCAACAATGTCCGCCTGAAAGAGTTTGCTTTACATCCTCCGCAATGGGAAAAGCTGCGCGGAGTGCATCCGATCGTGCGCAGCCAGGCTGCTTTATTTTACAAAGCAGTAGAGCAGGGAAAGAAAGAACACTTTATCGTTCCTCCGCCGGAAAAGAAACGGCTTACCCAGCATCAGAAAGAGCAGCTGGAGAAATTAGGCGAATTGCAGCAGAAGTTGGCGCATAAAACAGGGATGAAAGGACATTTGATCATGAATAAGGAGCAGATGATCATGATGGTGGTTTCTGGAAGATTTGATTGTTTACGAGCCTGGCAGAGAAAGTTAGTGGAACCGGAAATGCAAAACCTATTGCATTTCGGTCCAGAAATGAGGTAGTTTCTTCATTTCTGAAGAAAGTGAGTTTAGGTTGTGAGAATGGATTTTAACGTTTATTTTTTTGGACTAACATAGTTACTGAAATAATCCTATTAATTTGAAAAGAACTATATCTCTCTTCTAGAACGAAGGATGATGGATCTGGAGAATGATAATAAGTAAGCTTATTCTCTTCAACACTTCTGAAATAACCCAAATATCTGCTAACTTCAGCGGGGATGGAGTCCCGATTATATTTAACTTCTATCGGAGCTAGGCGAGGAATATCCATCTTTTTTAAATCGTCAAGTTTCATCTTAAGATTAGTTTCTCATCTAATTTTATAATTATTGGTTCTGGAAAATATATAAAATAAAATAAAAAACCCTACATCAAACTAAACGGCCAAGGAGTTTGGATTGCTAGCCATATCAATGCAGATCCCAGCAAGGCCATATTCTTCATGAAGTTAATTTTCTGCGCCATCTGTTCTTCTTTTGGCATCGCCCAGAAGTTGTGCATCTTGAACGTTACACCTGCAAAAAATGCAGCGATACACAATACTCCAATTTGTGGATATACGCCGGTCAACACGCTTACTCCACCTAGCAGTAACAGCAATCCAGAAAACAATACTGCCCATTTTGCTAAAGGAACGTTCTTGGATTTTGCGTATCCCGTCATCATTTCCAAATGTAGAAAATGGGTTGCTCCACTCATCACGTAATAACTTCCGGCAATCAATCTTCCTACTAAAAACAATGCTTCATATGCCATATAATTCACCTCATTTCTGAATTAAATAGTACTTCTTATTAAATTTTAGCTTGTTAAGGGAAAAAAGCGCCATCGGCCGGACTTTCACGCCGCTACAATATACAGCTATGTCGTGGGGTCTCTGAAAGAGTACCCCACTTGAGTACGTTCGCCTAGTGTAGCAGGCAGATTTGAACCGGCAATCCCAAAGGGACTGGTTCTCTTGAGTTTCTCATCACTGCGATATTTCAACGTCGACAGTTTTGATTAACCTTTTGTAAAAAGGTTATTCAAGACCAGCGCAATACCGGGTTATGCGACGATGGCACTAGCTGAAAAGAATGAATTGGTTTTATAAAAGTTTAGGTTAACAAACCCTGCCTTTCCCTTTCTGCAAGTATTTCTGATGGTATTCTTCGGCTTGATAAAAGATTCCTGCTTTCAGAATTTCAGTAGCAACTTTTCTTCCCAGTTTCTTTTCTACTTCTTTCTTGCTTTTCTCTGCAATTTTCTTTTGCTCGTCGTTCTGATAAAAGATAGCAGACTTGTACTGAGTTACTTGCTCTTCAGTGGGATCATGCTCTTTCCAAAAGTGTTTCAATAATTCTTCGAAAGAAATAATTTTAGGATCAAAGGTAATTTCTACCGTTTCAGTATGGTCGCCTAAGTTGTAGTAAGATGGATTTTTCTTCGTTACCCCGGAATATGCGAGTCTGGTTTTGATAACTCATTTTAGT
>JBBSWK010000217.1:0-2174 GCA_038046325.1 Nanobdellota archaeon
CCTTTTTTTTCAACAAGTCTTCCGACAGCGAGTATTATAAGGTCAGACGATGAAAGCTTAAGATGTTTACGCATTGCATCTTTTTCTTTTCTAGCGTGTGTAAAATTATCTACATTAATTCCGTATGGTATCTCCACAAATTTCGTTTTGTCTACTGACAAACTTTGCAATTCTTGCAGATAGCGTATGCTATTGGAGACAATAACTTTTGCTTGGGACAAGCTAAATGTTGTCATCCATCGAGACAACGAGTTCTTTTTGCCCAAATAAACATCTGATCCTGGAACAGTTATTACAAGAGGCACGCCTGTAATTTTGGAAATTAGTGCCCCTATAAAGCCATTTGGAACAATCCAGTGTGCAGAAATCATTTGAATTTTTTCTTTATATACTAACGAAAGTAGAGAAAAGAAAGCTGAAGCAAACATGAATGGAGCAAGAAAAAAAACACTGGGTTTAAGACGTTGATCTCCGATAAGTGTTCTTGAATATCCTAAGGTGTGTAATTTATCTGGAAAGATATATCTGTATAATTTTACTTTGAGATTGGGTCTTATATTTTGTTCTGCTGAAAATAATTTATCATATGGCGTGAGAATAATTACATTTTGTTTTTGCTCTGATAGTCCAATGCAGAAGTCTTTCATAAATGGAGCAACCGGATCTCCCAAAAACCTTGGATATGTATGGGTGAGGACACAAATATTCATTATAATTTTCTATTCTACACGAACTATGAATTTTTCACCAGTTCTAGAAACGATTGCACCCCCCCCCAGTAAGGTTTAATTAGGTACAATTCACTTCCTGAGATGGGATGGGAGGTGAATTTATGCATCACGCAAAAATAGTGCAAAAAGAACGGGAACTGCTTAGTGAGTGGAAAAAAGAAGGAACTGCAAACAAAGAAATAGCCCGAAGGTTAGATCGTCCTGTTTTGACCATTCGCCGAGAATTGAAACGAAACAAAACACGGGTTGCAGTTGGTAAGGAATGGGAAATAATCTATGAACCCATCCACGCGCAAGCTATGGCAATGGAACGCAAACAAAACGCTTTCCTGGCAAAACAACCATTAAAAAACAAGAACATCTACAGCTATGTTTTAAAACATTTGCGTGGAGGTTGGAGTCCTGAGCAGATATCAGGAAGACTAAGGGAAATTGACCATAAAGGAGAAAAAGACTGGCAGATTTGCATGGAAACAATTTATCAGTTTATCTACAAAGACAAAACTGATCAGACAAAACAGGGGCAATTAGCGGAAATGGATGGCAGAAAAAAGAAGATAAAAACAGAATTTACCGTTACCGATAATTCTCATCCACTTTATGAATATTTGAGGCGGAAACAAAAGAAAAGACGAAAGAGAAATGGACGGAAAGTCCACAGAGTCAGAATACCGGATAGGGTGAGTATTCACAATAGACCAACAGTTGTTGAGAAACGTAAACAGTTTGGTCATTGGGAGGGAGACAGCATTGTCGGATTGGGACACATCTCCGGACTGCACACAGAATACGAGCGGGTATCAAGTCTTACAAGATTTGAAAAATTAGAACGAATAACGGCAGTAGAAACAGTTCTAGCGTCTAAAAAGATTTTTGGAATATTACCTGAAAATGCAAGACGTTCGACAACACTGGATAATGGATCAGAAAATACAAATCATATTGAAGTAAAGATTGCAGTAGGTTTACAAGCATATTTTGCAGATCCATATTCTTCTTGGCAAAGAGGGGGAAATGAAAATTGTAACTTATGGATAAGATACTACTTTCCAAAAGGAACAGATTTTGCTAATATCTCAGAGGAGGAATTAAGAGACGTTGAATGGGAATTAAATAATAGACCCAGAAAACGTCTTAAATTCAAAACACCTCAGGAAGTATTTTCTGAGTACCTCACTAAACCCTAAAGGGGTGCATTAGTTTTTAGAATACGGGCCCGTGGAGATAAAATTAAGTTATGCTATAATAATAGCAATATGAAGGTTAATACAAATTTAACAGCGATATTTGATAAATATAAAGGGCTTTGGGTTGCGTTGGACCAAACGCTAAGAAAAGTGATTAGTTCGGATAAAAACGCTGACAAAGTGTATAGGGACGCCTTAAAAAAAGGATATAAAAAGCCAACCTTATTCAAAGTGCCGCAAAAAAATCTTCCTTACT
>JBBSWK010000218.1:0-4746 GCA_038046325.1 Nanobdellota archaeon
AATAATATAAATGTGTTGGTAAGGAAAACTCAAACAACCTCTTCTGCTCCTTTTTCAATTTAAGCAATTTACTCTCTTTCAGCAATACATTAATATCAAATCCAAATTTCCTTTTGATCAACTCTTCTGCATATTTCATCATCAATCCTTGATCGGCAAAAGTGATTGGCTTTTCCCGTAAGCTTTTTCGGGTTGCTTCACGGCAGACCCACACACCGAGAGGAATGTTGTATTCAGGAGTAATAAAACGCAGCGCTAAACAACTTCCTTGCCGTTTCAGTTCTTTCATTTTTTCTAGAATTGAAATCCTGCAGGCGTAGTAGCCGCCAGCTGTCTCTTCCGCGTATTCTTTCCGCCCATCATAATTCTCGTAATCAGTGGAGTATATATAGCCGTTTTTACTCCAAGGATTGACTGGGCTGGCCAGATAAGTTTCAAACAATTCATAACTCCAAACCTCAGGAAAAAAGAGCAGCAGATAATAATTACCCCAGCTGCCGCCGAAATAAGCGCAATATTCTCCTACTGGAAAATCTTTGATTTCCTTGATGAGTTGCTTTCCGATGGTATCATCGACAGCTGTTATTGACCATCTCGTTGGCACTAATTTCCGATTTTCTTTCAGCCCAACCCCGCCAACTGAAAGTAGTTTGTTGAGAGAACTTTCTTCAAAGCCTTTTTGATACAAGCTGACGATAGCGGGAGCTGCCTTCAAATCCGTATCAGCAACCACGCGTTCAACTCTGGAATCAACAAAGGGATTGGCGGTAATCTGTGCGCTTCTTATAGCTGCTTGTGGCCCGAAAGGGATAATTTCTTTTTCTGGCTTGAATTGAAGCTGCGGTGCCTTCTGTAAACTAACCTCTAATTCTACTGAGTTCTTGGCCATGCCTACTTCCCGCACTATGTTAAGAAATCTGCTTCCCTTTTGAACATCTTTAACGCTGGCTTGACTGCGGGAATTAACTAAACCATAACGCAGGCTGGCAATATTTCCGATGGCAGCATTTTCTTTACTCCATAAACGGGGGGAATCGTAATGAGAAGTATCGCCGGAAAATTGCGGGCTGAGTACACCGATATTGACATGCGGATAGCCGAATCTTCCTATAAAAGGTGCAGGAGCGCTGCCTTGGAAATTAGTCTTGAAAGAAGTATTGATTTTGAGTTGAGGAATCTCTTCGATGTCCTTGTACTTGACACGGCGGATTTGCATCACGATAATGTAACGAAGATTATTTTTAAGAATTTAGGGGAATTAGGAGATATGTTTTTAAAGAAACTATCTTTTTAATTTCATAATGCGGACGTGCTGGAGCGGTCAATTGAAAATCAAGATTTTCAAAAGTCAGAAATCTTCGATTTCAGACAAAACGGGATGGGCTTAGGACCCATTGGCTTAGTGCCTACGCAGGTTCGAATCCTGCCGTCCGCATTTTCTTTTTTCTTTGAGGACTGGTAAAGACAAAAGTCCTCAGCCCGTAGTCCACTCTATTTTTACTATTTCTTTGAGAAGTTTTATAAATTGACCCCTAACCAAGCAGACACAACATCCTTTGTGAGTGAAATACCATGAAAAATACAAAAACATTTAGTGCTTTAGTTCTTTATACTGCAGCTTGCGGGGTGGCAGAGGTAGTAACGCCAAATCATAATTATAAGGATAGTTCTAGCTCAGGGTTAGAAGCTTCAGTGGGAGGAAATTATAATGCAGGCGGTTTTGGCGGAATGAAGGTTACTTCTTCTACAGGCGGGAGTTATAATGTGGCCACGGGAGGAAATTCCGGTTCTGGTGGAAAAGGCGGAGAATATTCCTCAGCTAACAGCGGAGTGGGCGGAGGAAAGAGCTCAGCCGCCAGTTCAGGCATGGGCGGAAATTATTCTGCCAGCAGTTCTGCTGCAATAGGGGTTGGCGGGGCAAGCAGTTCGGTTAATAATTCAGCCAGTAGCGCCAATGCCGGAGGAAGTTATAATGTCGGTGGTTTTGGCGGAATGGGCATGAGCAGCAGCTCTTCCGGAAAAGGCGGAAACGACTGTGACGATGATGATAAAAAAAAGAAATGGAACGATGAGGATGATGATTGTGATGATGAAGATGATGATTAGATATGCTTTATAGAATTTTTATTTTTCTTGATTTTCTACCATCAATTTCTCGATCTCTTTGACGATCCTTTCGTTGTCAGCGATAGTTTCATTTATACCGGGCATTTTTTTGGGGGAAACAATAACTTTGCTGAACAGTTGTCTGTTAAGAGAAACACAGCGTTTGATGGTTGCAATAGTAACTGGTCTTTTCCATTGCAAATTTGATTTCGAAAGTGAACTGACTAATTCCAATAACCGCTCAAATGACTGCAAGATGCTGTTGATGAGCAGCTCAGTATCAACCGGATCCATCACTTTGGAGAAGAAATGCTTCTCTTCTGGATTGATCAACGGCAGCATTTCTTCTAATACTGTTTCCATAGAATGAATGTAAACATACAAGTCATAGACTTCCCGTTTATCAACTGTACCGGAATCTACGTGGGAAGCGATCCTGCTGGCATGCTGGCGGAAAAGCAATAGGCTTGACCGCAGGCGGTTGATTTTTTCCGTAAAAGACATCTCATATAATTCTTCTAGGATAATATCCTGCTTTATAGAAACCAGTTTCGAAGTTACGACCGCAAGCAGGAGCAGACCGAGAGTCACTTCCAGAACGGCTATAATCTTAAAAAAACCTAAGGGAATAATATCGCCAAAACCAGTGGAGGTAGCTGTAATAAAACTAAAGTAGATAGCGTCTGTTATTTTGGTGATCGGCTCTCCAGTGATAGTGGAAACTAAATTTGCCCCTAATTTTCCTAAAAAAAAGTAATACACAATTCCTAACATGAAAATGAGAAAAAACCAGGTGAGCAGAATTTGGTAGAAATCAACCCGCTCCAAGGAGAATAATCGTTTCTTGCTCAGAAAATTTTTATAGAAATCTATATGCTGCAAGGACAATAATCTTTTCTTGCTTGCAGAGAATACTTTCTTATTACTCATCTCTTTGAAAGCTTCTTGTAAGCTAAGGAATTTTGTTTTCATCTCGCACCTTTTTGAGAATAATCTACTGCGTTATATAAATATCTTCCCTAAGGAAGATAGATAGTGGTGAAGTCAGATCTCTAAATCATTTAGTCTATCCATTTCTTCCAATGCAGGCAGAGATTTCCTAATGAGTGAAATTAACTCATAAGTTGGGCTTTCGTAGAGAGAAAGCATTTCTTCTTCAGAAAGATTTTCTTCGAGACATATGCCTGCGCCGATGGAATGTCTACCAGGGTACCATGGAAGAATTACACCTAAATCATAAGAACCATTCTGATTTCTCCCAGCAAGAATAAAAGAATCGCCTTGAGGCAAACCTAGTCTAATTTCTAATGTCTCTAAATCCCAGTATCGCTCAACAGTAATAGGCATAATTCACGCTTCCTTAAACAGCTTGGCAACTCTGGCTTTTCCAATCTCTAATATGAAAGAAGCCAACCTCGGCCCGCGTTCCTTATTGATCAATACCCGATAACAAAGCGTAAAGAAATCTTTGGGCTGCATATTGTGATTCTTGCAAAGAATGTACATCTTTTCATGCAATTCTACATCAGTCCAGCCCCGTTCCAACAACTTTTTGGCTACTTCATGCAGAATTTGTTTCTCTTCTTTCTTGAGTTTTACCGGCGATTTCTCCTGCACGGTAAACTTAAATTCTTCCGGAGCATGTTTCTGCAGCCAATGAGTAGCGCATTCTGCGCGAACGCGAAGACGTTTTTTATCGTGCTCATTCTTGAGTTCTTTTTCAAAGTAGCTTACCACTTTCTCAATGTTAAAATTATTGATCTGCAGCAGCATGGTCAGATGCCTGAATTTGGGCTGGTAAGGAATGGTCTTAGGAAGTTTCCCGATGTAACTCAATTCATAGGCGATCTTGTATTTTTCTGCCTTCTTTTCATCTTCTAATTTTTCCACACCAAAATAAATTCGTTCTGCTTTATCGAATTCTTCGTAAACATTAATCACATCAGCGTCAAAGCTTATGGCAAATTCTCGGTTTGGCCGAGTGCCGGCGAATACGTACCGAGTTATTTCCGGTTCATACACTTCCAAAACATCTTTCAGCGTAATCACGTCACCTTTGGAGCTGGACATCTTGCCATCCATTCCTTTCAAACTGATAAAATCATACATCACATAACTAGGAGCGTCAAAGTTCCAGACTTGTTTGCAGATCTGTTTTCCGGTATCGTAACTGCCGCCGACGGTAGAATGATCTTTTCCGCCGGGTTCGAAATCAACTTTCTCATAGGCCCAGCGCATGGGCCAGTCTACCCGCCATTTTAATTTAGCCAGAGTTGGTTTCTTCTTGAAATCAAAGGTATCCTTATGCCCGCATTCGCATTCATAACTAAGCGTATAACTGCCAGGCCAGGTTAAAGTGTTGATAGTATCTTTGCCGCACTCTTCACAGAATACGGAAACTGGAAGCCATCCTTTTTCTAACGGTTCTTCCCGATATTGATTAAGAACTTTTACGATTGCCTCCGTGTTTTCTAAAGCATGTTTCATTTCTTTCGCATATTCTCCGGAGCGATATTTTTTAGCTTGATAGAGAAATTCAGATTTTATTCCTACTCTTGGAACAGCTTCTTCAACTTCTTTTTCGTGATGTTCTGCATAGCTCTTATGACAGCCAAAAGTATCTGGAGTGTCAACGATTGG
>JBBSWK010000219.1:0-3543 GCA_038046325.1 Nanobdellota archaeon
TACTGCTGCTGGCGCAGACTGGACAAGTATCGCCATCATAAAAATATTTGCATTTCCTGCATGCTTCTTTTTTGGCCATTTTTTACTCCTTTTCCTCTTTCTTATTTTCCTTAGCAGCAGCTACCTGAGGCTGTTCCAGCCATTCTAATTTTCCTAAGCCTTCCTGACGCATGGTCAACCCGATCTTAGGGTTGTGAACATCCTTGTAGCTGATAGCAATAATGCGAGCCTTGCACTTATCCCCCACTTTTAAGGATTGATTAGTCTTTTTACCTTGTAATACTTTTTCCTTGCTGAAAGAAACATAATCGTCCATGCTCTGGGAGATGTGCACCATGCCTTCTACTCCGCCCATATCCACAAAAGCGCCAAAATCAGTGATATCCCGCACCGTTCCGTAAACGAGTTCGTTCATTTCCGGCCTGAAAGTTAGTAATTCAAAATTAGCTTCAAAGTACCCAGCGCCGTCTCCTGGAACAATAACTCCTTCTTTAATGTCGCCCACATCAACCACGTTGACTACGAAACCTAATTCCTTAGAAATGAAATTCTCATAAGTAGTCTTGATGTTCTGCAATACTGCATCTCTCCGCCCTAAGCCGAACATTTTAGGCGGAACTCGGATATGATCCTTGACCTTGACTTTGTAGAACATTATGCGAAACCCTCCCTAGAGCGATGATTTACCCTTTATTTTGAGCTTGGATTTATAAAGGTTTTGGTTGGCTTTAGATAATTTTCCCCCAGGCACAACGTTTATATACCTAAAAACCCTTTCCAGAACATGGATTTACGTGAACTGAAAAAAGAGGTTCATTCACTGCCTAACTTCTCTGAACAGCTGCAGAAATTCCAGGATTCCTGGGTTAAACCGATCAAAAGCAACACTAACAAGCATCTTCCCTTTCTGCAAAACCTCTCTATCGAAAAGAAGCAGGAAATCAACGACAAATTATTCGCCTTCCAGCAAAAGATAAAGGAAGTTGAACATGCCCAGGTCGTGAATCAAAAGCTGCAGGAGTATGCCAAATATCTGATTGAATTAAAACTGACTACTCTCAACGGCAACACCAGGAAAGCAGAATACATCACCAAGCATCTTTTGCAGGATCAATTTCTGAATACTAAATTCCTGCTGCATGACATCAAGTACTTAGAAAAGAATGTCAAATCCTTGGCTTACAAATATCATCATATTAATGAGCTGCTCCATCATGAAGCGCCCCTGGAAGAGTCCGTACATTTCCTGCACTTGCCGCACAAAGAACATTTACAAGCCCTGCTCTCTACTTCGCGAAAACAAAAAACCTTAGTCAAAGGTCTGGGAGAACATTTCGTCGCCTTGGCCAAGCAAACACGGAGGAAAAAATGAGCCTTGTGGCAGGAATTATTGGCGTGGTTTGTATCTTGGTTGCTTTTCTGTTAGACGAATTTTCTAAAATAAACACTAAAACGGTATCCTACAATCTTCTCAATATTCTCGGCTCTGGACTGCTGATGTACTATGCCTACTCGCTAGAAAGCTGGCCTTTTGTAGCGCTGAATGGAGTATGGCTGATTGCGGCAGTGATAAAGTTAGTCAACATCTCCAGCAGATAAACTCAATTTAAGTGATTATCAACTTCCGGACTGATTATCAAAGAAAGTGTATTTGGCTTAGGCAAATTTTCTCCCGGTACTTTTCTAAACCAAGAAACTATTCTTTCAACTTCTCTTTCTTTCATTTTCCCATCAACAGAACGATATTGAGTAATATGAAATTCTAACGGTTTTTCTATGGAAACGATCTCCTTCTTCAACGTAAAGTTGTAGATAAATTCTTGCTTGCGGGCAACAAAAATGAGGTGAGCATACTGCTCAACTTCCCGCAGTTCAGAGGGTAATAAAAGATTATTATCTTTAGATTTTTTACCGGGAAATCTTGCTTTACCTTCTGCATACGTAAAACCATTTCGGGGAGCAGTGCTGAGGACAAAATCTGCTACTAAATCTCCTATATCAGCAGAGAATGCCGGTTGCAGCATCCCGCCGGGGACTACATAATGCTCTCTTCGCGGATGCCAAAAAAGATTGGTGTAAGAAAATACTCTTAATTCGTAACCAATGATTTGTTCAGGGACTCTTTTTGTTCCCTGCAACTGCTCAGGAACATACCCGCCTGCATATACTCTAGCCATAAAAAATCAAAAGTATTATTTAATATAAATCTTCTGTGCTAAATATCCTTCCTCCTCCTGCCAAACTCGCAATACTTCCGCACTGGACAGATATTACACTTCGGATTGAGGGGAACGCAGATCGTCTGTCCATGCCCGACCAATAATCTGTTAACTTCAATCCACAAATCTTTGGGAATTAATTTCTGCAATGCTTCCTCGGTTTCCTCTGGCGCAGAAGTTTTTACCCAACCTAAACGATTGGAAATTCTATGCACATGGATATCAACAGCGATAGCTGGTTTCTTGAACGTGTAGGCTAAGACACAATTTGCTGTTTTTCTGCCTACTCCCGGCAAAGAAGTCAATTCTTCAAATGTATCTGGAACCTTCCCATTGTACTTTTCTAGAATTACCTTGCTCAGTTTCTTGACATGCTGCGCCTTCACTTTGTAAAACCCAATCCCATACAGCCATTCTTCCAATTCCTGAAGATCCATCTTGATAAAATCTTTCGGATGTGGATATTTCTCAAACAATCTTTTAACAATGGGGATAGTGGTAGAATCTCGAGTGCGAGAGCTGAGCATAGTCATCACCAGCATCTGAAAGGGGGTGTAATGTCCTAACTCTTCCAGCATGGTGAGAGGATGATATTTTTCGAGGAGGGAGAATACTTTTTGTATTTCTTTCACTCTGTGAAAGATTAAAAATGCCGAAGGTATTTTTTTATCTGTTTTATCAGGCACAGGAACCATCATCCTATCCTTCTGAATCTCGGCCCTTTATATCCATCTCTTTCTACATCACTAAAAAACATCTCTTCCGGCCGAGCTAGACATTTTACCCCTTGCTCTCGCAGTAATTGTTGCCCGCTTTCATATCTGGGAGAATAGAGTACAAAACGCTCTAATCTATTGATATCAACTCCTATACCGTGCATTATATAAGTCATGGGATGCTCCGACGTGGATTTAAAATTTTCCCATCTGGTAAGAAGCAATTCTGTTTTTTGAAAAGGAGGAGGTATAAATATCGTATCAAGGACGGTATTTCGTTGTTTATCAGCACCAGCCCATCTTCGTGGCAATAATCCATCAATTAAAACATCCTGCAAAAGAATATCGCCGGTTTTATTATTATAATACATCTGTATGATTCGTTCTTCTTCAGTATGTTTAGCTCTCCCTATAGGCCTATACAAATCTCCTATAAGAACTTCTGGAACAAGGGTTGGAATCATGAATCAACATAGATCCAGATATTTAAAAAACTACCTACACAAACACTAACACAATCCCTAATACAAATAATGTACCGCGTACACAGAAATTCAACACCCGCTGGTAATGCTTTCTCCAACGCTCGCGTTTCGCATCAGAAGATG
>JBBSWK010000220.1:0-7627 GCA_038046325.1 Nanobdellota archaeon
TTCCGCCAGGAGCGCCTCCAGGTTCAACAACCGGTTCTGTTCCAGTAGCACCTCCTGGTACAGCTCCACCACCTCCCGTGATATTGTATAGTAACCCTGCTCTAGGACTGCCGGTTCCTGTTCCTACAAATAAATCAGTAGTAACTATTTTGTCACCGCCTCCAGCAGCACCGCCAGGCGTAGCTCCACCGCCACCAACAAGTATAACATTCACACCTAATCTGCAAGGAGCTCCTCCAGGCTCAACAGGAGTGACTAACACAGGGGCTCACCCCGTTCTAGCTACTAGTTTTCCCTCTCCTGCCCTCGGACAAGCTCCTACATTTTCATCCGTTACGGCTACTCTCCAACCGGCTCCATCAGGATCGCCGCCTGGAACACCTGGAGGCTCGGCTAGTGTTCAACCAGTTCCGAATACAGGTACAACTGTAGTTATCAACACAGGGGCTCACCCCGTTCTAGCTACTAGTTTTCCCTCTCCTGCCCTCGGACAAGCTCCTACATTTTCATCCGTTACGGCTACTCTCCAACCGGCTCCATCAGGATCGCCGCCTGGAACACCTGGAGGCTCGGCTAGTGTTCAACCAGTTCCGAATACAAGTTTCCAGCCACCAGCAACAATCGTAGAAAATATCGGAACTATATCAGTAGAAGTAACTCTGCTGGATAGCGCTCTTCAACCTGTAGCTACCTCTCCACTAGATCCAGGAGCTAAGATCTCCAGTACGAGAAACCCTCCAACAGGAGGAAGCGCAGAACTAACTAATCTTGGAAGTTCACCAGTTACCGTAAATGTTAAAGGATCGGGCGTTGCAACTATGTCGGGCATCTTAGCACCAGTAGCTCCTGGTGCTGCTCTGGCTAGCGTCGTAGTTTCTACTCCTGCTCCAAACCCAGGTGTGCCAGGGGGGTGCGGAGATGGAATATGCCAAATTGCAAATGGCGAAAGTACTCAGACTTGTCCGCAGGATTGTCCGGCAGATGTCCTGCTGATTCCACGCTCAGGAAGTGTTGCAGTTTCATGTTTATCATCTCCTAGTGCCACAGCTGACCAATGTTTTGCAGGAAGAGTTGAACATGTAGGCATTGTTGATGGAAGGACAGTACGAAGTTTCACTCCAGTTAGTCTGCAGATTGTTAATTCAAGAAATGTGCCTACAGTCGTAACCAACGGTCTAACTAGCACAGTGCCATTTGCTTCCGTGAGGCTCGACGGAGTACAACAAACTGAGAGCTTTACTTTCGCGGCTCTTGCACCTAACGGAACACGCATGGACGGAGACGGTGTTGATAACAAAGTCTGCGGATTGCAGACGTTGATAAAAGGTCAGAGTAACGTACTATTGCGTGCTGCTGGCGGCGGCTGTGATACGGATACAGATGGTATTTCAGACGACGTGGAGCGCCGCTTATCTCCCACTGGAAGCGCAACAGATGTAGTTGTCGCTACTAACACTAATCTGATTTTCGCCGCCAATGGCGATGGCTCAACTAGTATAATAGACCCGATTTCTCTCTATGAACAAACTGTAGAAGTGGCCAAAACAAGCAGTTTGGGTGCCGTCTTAGTGCCTATCGATACCAAAGCGGCAGGCACAATTACAGTTAACTTTACGGTTATTAATGGAAATGTTGCTGCACAAATAACTGGCCTTAGGGTTCCTTATCCGCCGGGAAAAGAATTATTACTTCGATCAAATACAAATGCAAATACAGTCTGTATCGTTGACTCTTCAACGGGAGTTTCATTAACCGAGTTGCTTGAAAGGACCGGCTGTGAAACTAATACTGCTGCATCAAAAATCTTGCTTGCCTGTGATGGGGTGGTTCGAACCTTTTCTGGCTTTCCGGAAGCGCCGCTGCAGCGAAGTTATAGCTGTACTCTTGAAATCAGAGATGGAAAGCGATTCTTTACTGTAAAAGGATTAGCCTTCAGCGCGGTAACTGAATTTGCTGACGCAGATGGTGATGGGTTGTCCGATGCTGCAGACGGCTGTCCAACAACTCCAGGCGCAATCGATCACCAGGGATGCCCCGTTGCTGACAAGAATACAGTCCAGCTTCACGTCCTTGACCTAGCGAAGAGAGGGGATTGTGGCGGTGCAGGAAGTTGTAAAAAGCCATTATCTGATGCTGCAGTCAAGGTCTTTGATCGCAATAAGTTAGCTAACTTGCAGATTACCATGCTGAACGGCAGCACTACAATACTGACCAAGAACCCAGATGGCCAATTGTATGATGATATCTATGAGAGCAGTAAAGCAGTTACGGCACAGGTAGGAAAGTGTACCACTGATGCAAGCGGTGTATGTGTCGCAGGGGAGCAAGTAGTGGGAGATTATCTCGTTCTCGTTAAGAGTGTTGATGGAGAAACTGGAACAATCGTCTACAGTGGATTGCCAAAATCGCCCGGCGACTTTGTTGATACCAACGGTGACGGCCTTGGGGACTTTGCTACTAACGAATTCCAAGTTATTAAAGTTATCAGAAAAGATGGAGTGGTAGAGTTTAAGGGGGGATCAAAGACGGTAGTGAAGGGAAGCATTTTAGAGATAGTATATCCAGAAAGTACCTTCTGGGAAGGAACGAAGCAAGTTTATCCATTCATCTTTACCAGCGACAGCAGCTGGACAGTCGACGTATGCCTTACTGTTCAGTCTGGTTATAAGATTGTCGGTGTGTATGACGAAAATGGAAATCTGCTTTCAACCAGCGAATGTCGGCAGGCTTTTGTTGCGCAGGAGACCAAAGTTATGGCCTTTGATGTGCAGGAAGTTTCCAGTCCTCCACCATTCATGAAAGCAAAATTGAAAGTCAAATCGCCGAAGGGCGAAGTACATGCATTTGACTTAGATATTCCAGGTTTGCGGAAAGAAGATTTGAAAGCCATGGGGTTGCCTTTGCCCAAAGTTAAACAGAAATAATTTTTCTTTTTGTAAATAAATTAGGCGGAATGTTTTTAAAAGAAAGAGACAATTCTGCAATTTTAAGGGCCTGTAGCGTAATCCGGTAGCGCATACCCATGGCATGGGTGGAGTCCGGGTTCAAATTGCCTGCTACACTAGGCGAACGTTGCAAGAAATGAGGTTAAATCCCTCATTTCTGCACTGAAAACAAATCGTTGTTTGTTTTCATGTGTCAAGTGGGATATTCTGCGGAAATCCCACGAGCAGAGCTTGATAGTGTTGCGGCTTGAAAGTCCCGGCAGGTCCATTTTTATCCTTGGAGAATTTGTACCAACTCTCTTTTATCCTTGGGAATGATGTACTGAAATCGCCTATCTTCTTTAAATGTTGGATAATCTACACTATAGAAGGAAACAACATCTTTCTTGTAGAACTGCAATACTTCGATCATAGCCGCATCTTCTTCCGAATCTCCCTCAACCCCATAGCGTTGTATCTCCGGATGTTTTCGGAGGTAACCCTCCACCGTCCTTTCCTTGTCATAAGCTTCCGGAAAAAACCCATTAAAGTGCAGCGCTGAAGCATAAGCGCCAACCACTTCTGCGATATTCCTGGTTACATAAAATCGTTGAGAATCTGAAATTAATCCGCAAAATTCCTCAACTCCGGGATAAAGAGATCTTCTTGCGTATTTCGGGGTAAATAATCTTTGTATATCTGCCAATGCTTTTTCATCCCGTAGGAAGAGATCAACATACTCTTTCCAGATCTCCGATTCTGCAGCCTTTCCTTTTACCGCCAGCTTTAATGCCGAAGCAACACCCCAACGTAAGTATTTTGACGAAAAATGGCTTGTCCCCATCGCGCTCCGCGCAATCTTTTTTGCCGGCGATGGAGCATGATTATCATCTAGATCAAAAAACCAAGTCTCTACGCTTTGAACTCGTTGTCGTAGCTTTAGGATGTTTTCTTCAGCTACCTCTCTCATTTTCGTACGCCCATTTTTTTCGCAAGTTTCGGAAACACTGTAGGAAGGATCATATAAGTACCAAAACTCCATAAACTAGAATAGCCTGATTCAATTTTTAATTGGTCTTTATGCTCTCTCGAGAAAACAGTTTGCAGTGATCGTAAAACTGTTTCTTCCGAATCTCCATTAAAAAATTCTCTGGGAATTCCAGTCCTTGATAATCCTATTTCTTTAACTCTAAAATGGGTGTCAGAGTTAGCGATTCCGGCTAGCTCATGCTTGCGCGCCATCCTTCTGGCTAAAACATTTGAAGGATACATCCATAAGGTATTTTGATGATTACCTACTTCAATAACCGGGTTGTATTTTTCAAACCATCCTTCCCTCATTTTCATCTCTTCATCGGTAGGATAACGGAATGCGATCTTTGGAACGCCGATGCTGAAGGGATGATCTAAAAACCAAAATGCTCCCATGTCCTCGCTAGCTTTTATCGCATCATCTAACGTCAGTTTATCTCCTTCAAACTCTTTATCATTTCCAACTATCACTACACCTTGGTTTTCTTTAACGTATACTTCGGTGGCACGAATAATGTACAGGATGTTGATCCCTGAATATGCCTTAACCACTTTGTTTCCTAATTTTTGATGTTCAACTTTCTCTTCTTCCAGTTTATCGATTGCTTTTTCGAAACTCAAGTGTCCTTTATTTGACTCAATAGTTCTGGTAACTAACGTCATAATATTTACTCTTTTAGAAGCTTCATCAACCACCTTTCTCATACTTTCTGTATCCTTTATATGTACATGCAGATCCGCATATCGGTAGTCTCTATTTTGCCATTTAGAATATCTGGTTGCTCCAAGCAGTAGATCATGTGCAAAAACAGGTAATTCTTTAACCGTTTCCCAGTTCGCTGAATACTGAAACCCTTTGGTTACCAGGGTGTAAAGATCGCTTGCCAATGACATGGTCTTTCAATAATGGGCCACTTTAAAAATATTCACTTTTTAATGACAACAATTCTTTATTAACGAAAGTATCAACCTTCATCCATGGCCCTCGCCGTCACCCACATCATCCTCACCATCGCTTTCCTGGATATTTTCCGCCATTACGTTTTTGGTTTGAAGAAGTTTCCCAGATATCTTTTGGTCGTGGGTGGTATTGCTGGATTAGCTCCGGATTTAGATATCCCTATCGGCTGGATCCTTACTTTATTTAACGGGAGTTCAGTAAACATTCATGGCCTTTTTACGCACAGCATTTTCTTCGCCTTATTATTTGCGATTATCGGCGCAGTGTTACAGTACAGAAAGAACCTGAAATGGGCAAAGATCTTTTATGTCATTGCCGTGGGTTGGACTTTACATCTTTTCCTTGATTGCTTTTACGGAATGGATTCGGATAAATTATTCTTATGGCCCTACCAAATCCTGCCCAGCTTCTGCCCCCGTTGGGACCTCTATCTGTATGCTTCCAGCACTGATGCGATCATTCTGGTGCTTTGGCTGCTCCACGAAGAAGTTAGCAATAAAATCAAGTGTTATTTCTAGTTTAATATATTTAGTTTCCTTTAGCGTTGCCTTAAGGTTAGAATATATCCTATAACACCTATATAGCAAAGAATAATATAACCACTTTCTCTCTTCAGCCAAAAAAGAGGTGTCTTTATGAAACGTACATTAGAATCTTTAGTTGTCGCTCTTGCTTTCTCCAGTACTGGCTGTGCTGCTACGGCTATGTCGAATAGTGCTCTTTCAACGCCGATAAGCGGACAAACGGCGGATGGAAAATATGATTCTGTGGATAATTATGTTAATGTTGCAGATATCCAAGCTTTGCGAGACTCTAATTATATGATTATTAGTGAGTCAAAATATAAAGGCCCTGATGGAAAAGAGGTTACCTTGCAGAGCTTTGGCACTGGAGTTGTATATCAAGATGTAGGCAACAAAACGTATTTGGTAACTGCCTACCACGTTATGGCCAATGAAAAAGAAGTGTATGACTTTTTTGGAAGGAAGTACGAATTGCTCTCAGAAAAATTTTATCTTTTAGATGATGATCAGGTGGAACGATTCCAGAGTCTTTTACGTAAATCATCAGAATCAGAAGAAGGAAAATTCTATCTCAAGAACGGGGCAGGGATTAAGAGAGAAGCAAAAAATATCATTCTCGCTTCAAAAGAGCTGGGTGCCCTTCTGAATGTAATCAAGCCTCGGGAAGTTAAAACCATGGCTTATAATTCGGGAAAAGATTTAGCTATCGTCAGCGTTCCTAAGTTAGATCACAAGCCTTTGGCATATACGATAGGTGATAGCCGGGAACTACAGACCCAAAATATCGTGTATGTGGTTGGCTGGCCCCTGGGATTAGTAAAAAATGTTACTCAAGGGCATATTACTTCTGTGAATGATTCACCGCTAGCAAATTCTCAGCCGGAAACAAACTTTATTTTTGATGCATCCATCAGCGGCGGGAATTCCGGAGGAGCTGTCTTTGCAGTACGCGATGGAAAATTTGAATTGATAGGAATAACCGATGCGACTTACCTCGGAGCAAATGATCTGTACGTCGGCGTAAAAATAAATCCGGTTAAAGAAATCTTCAAAGAAAATTCCATCCGTTGCTCCAGTGGCTGGAAATGCAATCTCTCTCAACCGTATGAATTGAAGTTATAAAGGAAAAAATTAATTTAGAAATTTAAAGCAATGTTTATATATCATTTTTTCTTTCCTTCCTTTTGATGTTCGGCTTTACTAAAGAGGAGGTAAAAGTATTCAAGTCACTTAATACCCCCAAAAAGATCCAGGATTTTCTCAACCAGATACCTGCTAACTTTGAACCGCACGGTGATACTGTTCTCTCGCCCAGGATGGTGCTCAAACAAAACCGCGCCCACTGCATGGAAGGGGCCATGTTTGCGGCGACTGCCTTGCGCTTCCATGGACATAAGCCGTTAGTGCTCGACCTGACTTCTGTAAAAGATGATGACGATCATGTCATTACTGTGTTTAAGCATAAAGAGCATTGGGGCGCGATTTCCAAAACCAATCATGCTGTTCTCCGCTACCGAGAGCCGGTCTACAAAACCATCCGCGAATTAGTGATGTCTTATTTCCATGAATATTTCACCAACCATAACGGCAAGAAAACGCTGCGATCGTATTCAATGCCGGTAGATTTATCCAGATTTGACAAACAAGGCTGGATGACTGCTGAAGAAGATGTTTGGTATGTTCCGGAATACCTGTTTGAAGTCGAGCATAAGCCGATTTTGACTAAATCTCAGATTGCTTCTTTGCGAAAAGCAGATAAGATTGAAGTTAAGGCGGGAAAGATTGTGGAGTGGAAGAAGAATTCTAAAAAATAAAAAATGGGATCGCGAGGATTCGAACCCCGGTTACACCCATATCGGTATTAAATCCCCAAGGGTGTGTCTTACCAAGCTGGACCACGACCCCAACGAGTTCTAAAAACGAGATGTTCTTTAAAAGAATATTGAAAAAAAAGAAAAAATAAAATTAGTGGTTAGTAACCTCCTTCCGCCACTTACCCAACAACGTCCTTTAGACCAACTCAACCGTAATCTTATTCTTTCCTTCCGGATGAATGATCACTTCATCTTCTTTCTTGATTTTCATAAATTTAGCCACTGATTCCGGAATCCGTACGATTAAAGAGTTGCCGGAGTAAGAGACTTTACTTTTCTTGCTTAATCCAAATAAGCCTTTCTTTTTCTCAA
>JBBSWK010000221.1:0-16902 GCA_038046325.1 Nanobdellota archaeon
ATTTCCTTTCCCAGCAACTTTCTTTCTAAACTAGCCTTTCCTGCGCCGTAAGCTAAGGTCACTAAGAACGCTAAGAGAAACAACAAGGCAGGCGTTCCCATGTTAACCATAGGATTCCAACCGACTACTAAAGCATGTCCCATGACGTAGGCAACAGCCATCTCAATCACGCCGAAGAGGGAGGCAAGCCGAGTGAAGACGCCCAAGGTTACAGCTAATCCTATTAACAGTTCGCCTGCGCCAGCAGCCCATACTAATGTTCCAAACGGCGCAGCTCCGCCAGGCATGCCCCATAAGCCGAATATCTTTTGTACTCCAAACATAAAAAATAACAACCCAATACCTACACGAAACACGGTGTAGAGATCATCTTTATACTTTGTTTCTAATTTCATGTGTAACCTCCAAACTTATTTTAAGGTTTTACAATGAGTTACTACATAAAGCTATCTATTTTGGAAATCCTTAAAAACATCATTATAATTGCTCTTACATGAACAAGAACAAGAAAGCGTTGTCCAAACATTCCAAAGCAGCAAAACTGCACTATCGGGATGAAGATATTCGCTGGGCTACCCATGAGCTGGCCGCTGAATACCGGGCGCAACGACTCAAGTGTAAAACTATTGTCGATATCGGATGTGGTATTGGCTTCCAAAGTTTTGCCTTTGCCAAAACCTGCAAGAAAGTGTATGCGGTTGAGATCGATGAAGAAAAGATCAAGTTAGCTAAGAAGAATGCGGTTATTCTAGGTTGGAAGAATATTGAATTTATTCATGGGGATGCGCTCTCCGAGAAAGTGTTGAAGCAATTGAAGGATGTGGAGATCGTCTTTTGCGATCCGGAACGGTCGCCGGAAGAGAAGAAACGTAATGTAGCGACCATCAAGCCGAGTATTCCTGAGCTGTTACGAAAATATGGAGCTCTTACTGAAAATATCGCGATTGAATTTCCCCCGCAGATTGCCGAAATTCCTTTTGATTGTGAAAAGGAATATCTGTCTATCGATGGTGCGCTAAATCGCTTGACCTTGTACTTTGGTGATGTAAAGAAATGTGAACGGAGTGCTGTCATTCTTCCTGGGAAGGAAAGATTATGCCCTGCTGAAGAAGCAACTTTGAAAGAGACGGAAATGATTGGCGAGTATCTGTATGAAGCAGATCCGGCGGTGGTGAAAGCAGGCTTGCTGGCCGAGTTGTCTGAAGAGGCAAATGTAGAATTATATGAAGATGGAAAAGCAGTATTTTTTACCAGCGATAAGAAAGTGAAGAGCCCTTTTTTTAAAAATATATTTAAGGTAGTGGAGATGTGCGCTCAGGAGGAGCATGAGATTATTGCGGCATTGCAGAAGCATGAGGCAGGAAAAGTGATTTTGCGCATGCCGGTAGATCCTTCTGAGTATTGGAAGATCAGAAAAAAGATGGAAGCAAAACTGGCTGGCGATAAAACCTATGCCTTACTGTATTTAGGTACGGAAGCAGTCGTAGTAGAGAAAGTGTGATTGGAGATGCAAAAGTATATTTACTATGGTTTAAAGTTCTGGCCCAGAGTTATAAAATACTTTTTAGGGCCATTGTTGTTAGTGATCCTTTTCTGGACTATCGGACTCAAGCAGATCTGGCTATTATTAACCACCACCCACTTAAAATATTTTGTATTGGCATACCTTTTCTTTGTTCTTGCTGTATTTATTGCGGTGATGAATCTGTATGTGTTGTTTTATCCCTTGCGGCAGATTGATCCTACCAGGTTTGTACAATATTTTTTTGCCAGCCGGGTAACCTCGCTGATCTTTCCCGGACGATTAGGGGAGTTTTCTCTTTCTTATTATCTAAAAGGAGAGAATATCAACTTAGGGCAAGGCATGGCCGCGGTAGTGACGGATAAGTTGATTACGGTTACCATCTCCATGGTGTTGGGGATGATCGCAGTCTCTATTTTTATGAAAGGCCAGCATATTACTGCCTTTGTGTTGTATATCTTTCTGATGATGATGCTCTTTGTGCTGTTGTTAAGTTCACGCTCTCGAGATTTTATCAAGAAATGGATTTTACGTGGGTATGCGGGGCATTTTGCCGGATTCAGCAAGACCCTTTTTGGGTATGAACAGGAACATAAAGGGATGGTCATGCTCAATATGCTTTTTACCTTAGTGCGCATGATTGTTCTTGCTCTTTCTGCCAAGGCTATGTTTTTAGCATTGGAAACAGATATTTCTTTACTGACTTTGATATTAGTCAGTGGCCTGGAAACATTGAGTAACTCTATTCCCCTAACCGTGAATGGTTTAGGAATTAAACAAGCGATTGGAGTGTATGTATTTAGCGCGATCGGGGTAAGTCCAGTTATAACTGGGACAAGATATGTGCTAGGATTTTTGATTGAGTATTCGTTTGGGTTTATTTCGACTTTGTTTATCAAGGATGATTTGTTTGTGGAGCATGAAATGAAGCAATGACTTCATTTCAGCTCTGAAATTAGGTAGTTTCCTAATTTCATGAGAAGGATGTAAGTTAGAAGATTATTTTTAGCTCTTTCACCAGAACAATATTTAAAAAGCCAAGAGTAATTCTCATTCTCTATGAAAATCCTCACCATTCATGCTGATTTTATTGAATTTGAAGCCAAGAAGAAAGCCTTTGCAGCGGCCGAGGAAGGTGTGGAGAAAGGCCATAAAGTCAGAGTGGAAGAATGTTTAGTGGTATTTTCTGCGGTAGAAAAGAAGGATGAGGACAATGTTTCTCTCGTTTTACAGAAGTATCTGCAGGAAATTAAAAATATTTCACAGCAGGTCAATGCCAAGACCTTAGTATTATATCCTTATGCGCATCTGAGTTCGACGTTAGCTGATCCTCATGTAGCGGAGGATTTTCTGAAACAAGCGCAGCAGAAGTTGCATGCAGAAAAGTTTGTTGTTTATAGAGCGCCCTTCGGCTGGTATAAGAGTTTCAATATTGCTTGCAAAGGACATCCGCTGTCGGAGTTAAGCCGGCAGTTTGGCCCGGAAGAGACTTTGTCATTGAAGAAGGAAGGAAAAGATGAGCCGTTTGTCTTTGATGAGAAGAAGTTAACCAATGATGAGAAAATCTTGTTAACTTCGGCTTTGTTGGTAGGAAAAGCCATCAAGAACCTGCATCCTAAAGCTGAAGTTACGGCACTGGGATTTTATCATCATCAGGCCTATGTTGATATTGCTGGGGCGGAGCTTCAGGTGGATGAGGTCGCTTCAGTAGAAGAACAAGCTAGGTCTGAACTAGCTAAGCATTTTCCGGTAGAAAAGATTGCGGTGCAGCAGATCACCAATGCTTTGCAGAAAAGCATGGTGCAGGATATCGGCAAGAGCGCAGTTGGATATGATCTGGATGGGATGAAAGTTGTTCCGTTGTATAAAGATCCTTTCGTCAGTCTGGAGAAAATTAAAGCGTTGAAAGTATTGAATCAGTCTAAAGTATATTGGAAGAATAATGCGAATAATACGCAGTTAACCAGAGTGTATGTGGTTGGATTTGATAATGCTGCGAAGTTAGAAGAGTTCCTCAAGAAGAAGGAAGAGGCTGAAAATAGATCGCATCTGAAGATCGGGAAAGAGATGGGCTTGTTCGTGACCTCTGAGCTAGTTGGTCCGGGATTGCCATTACTCGCGCCGAAGGGGATGATCATCCGCGAAGAGATTATCAATTATTTATGGGAACTGCATCAGGATAAAGGCTATCAAAAAGTCTGGACGCCGCACATAGCGAAGGAACAGTTGTATAAGACGTCCGGACACTGGGATAAGTTCGGTGATGAACTGTTCAAAGTGAAAGGGAAGACTGATAATTTTATTTTAAAGCCGATGAATTGTCCGCATCACATGCAGATCTTTGATTCGTTTTCTTTTTCGTATCGGGATTTGCCAGTAAGGTATTTTGAGCCGGCTACTATTTATCGGGATGAAAAGTCTGGGCAGTTGTTAGGATTGAGTCGGGTTCGGGCTATAACGCAGGACGATGGACATTTATTTTGTCGGGTTTCGCAGATAAAACAAGAAGTGGCGACGATTGTATCGGTGATCAGGGAATTTTATGCTACGTTAGGCATGGATAAGGAGTATTGGGTATCATTATCTGTACGGGGAGAGGATAAGAGTAAGTATTTAGGAACTGAAGAGGCTTGGGTGACTGCCGAGAAGTCACTGGAGCAAGCGGCTAAGGAAAATAAGCTTCCGTATAAACGAATTGAGGGTGAAGCTGCCTTTTACGGTCCGAAGTTGGATTTTCTCTTTAAAGATTCATTAGGTCGGGAATGGCAGTTGGCGACGATTCAATGTGATTTTAATTTGCCGGAACGGTTTAATCTGGGTTATATGAACGAAGAAAGCAAACGGGAAAGGCCTGTTGTCATTCATAGAGCTATCTCTGGTTCATTGGAACGGTTTATGAGTGTGCTGATTGAACACTTTGCGGGAAAGTTTCCGCTTTGGCTGAGTCCGGTGCAGGTAAAGATAGTGACGGTGAATGATCGGAACGTTCATTTTGCTTCAGAGGTGGTGAAGTTATTGCGTGCTGAAGGTATTAGAGTGGAACTGGATGATCGGACGGAATCGATTGGGCGGAAAGTTCGCGATGCGCAAATGGAGCGAGTAGGATATATTGTTACTGTTGGTGATAAAGAAGTGGAGAAGAAAGTACTTGCTGTTAGAGGTAGAGATGGGGAAGTGAAGTTTGATGTTTCTGTGCAGGGATTTGTGAGGGATGTGGTAGAAGAGGTTAGGGAGAGGGGATTGTAGAGTATGATTCCTCATAAAAATATTCAAGTTGGTTTAACTTCATTAGGACTTCTGGTTGGATATATGTTATATCAAGAGAAGGGAGCCCTGTTTGGGGCTCTACTAGGATTTTTGCTTGGATTATGGAGGTGGAAATTTTGATGGAGAACTTTACATTTACATTTATTCACCTAAGCATAGCTCTTTTCGTTTTGTTCTTTTTAATAATTTGTTTTATTCGTCGTAAACAAAGGAGAGATGACACAATTAAAGACTTAACATACAATTCAATTACCGATGCTGTGACCTTAAATTCCGGTGTTGTTATATTATTGTATACAACAGGTAAATTCTTTACTATAAATTACCTTACGGATCATGTAGATAGTTATATGCTGTTAATTGCCTTGACAATTTCTGGCACGGTTATAATATCTGATTCTCTTGATAAATTAAGGATATTTTCTCTTCCTAAAAAAGTAGATGAAACTCTTCCATGCCTACCAGTAACAAAAGCTGCAGAAGGAAAACCATTTGCAAGGAAAAAATGAATAAAGAAACTGAAAAAGAATTTATTGAAGCGGTGGTAAAGGAATATACTAATAATAAAATTATTTCTGAAGAATTGTGTAATGTTAAATACGTTAAGGAGACTGACGGTTCTTTTATCCAAATCGGGCTTAGACAATTAATAGAAGAAGAAATATTTGATTTAAAAAATCTTGTTTCTATGTTGCATTTAGGTATGGGCAGATCAATAGCTATTGGTGAAATAAAATTTTTTGTAGAAAAGATTAATGAAGAAATTGCCTCGGAGAACGAATATCTTATAAGTTTAGATGATTTGAGTCAAATTAAAGAGAAAATAAATAAATTGAATCCTAATTTTGCAAGAGTAGTTATAATCGTTACGCCACAAGTAAAATATCATCTGAATATGTTTGAATTAATCAACTACTATTATGAAGATGGGTTATTGAAGGAGTTCATTAAAGGGAGTGGTATGCAGATTGTTACAGTAAATAGTAGCTTGTTGGATAATTCTCTAATTGTATACGAGCGTGATAAACTAGAAAGTATATACAAAAAAGTAGATAAAAATGATCTTTTTATAGATATAAATAGGGTTAAAGAGGGTTATGATGTGGTTGTAAGATCGATAATGAAAGTAAATATTTCTCCGCATACGATGATAAAATTTAAATTAACTTCTACCCATAAGAAACCAGAACTTAATAATACTTTATTTTAATAACTAAAGTAACACTTACTGTTTACACTCCTCACACCACTTACAAAACCCGCACTCTTCTGAAGGAGGAGGCATCTCCCCTTCTAACACTTTCAAGGCATCCTTGAATACTTTCTCAGCATTCTTGACGCTTATTTTCATGGTTATCAGCTCAGCATGGAAATCTACATCGCCGTTATCATGAACTTTATTAGGGTAGTAGAACAAAAGATAAGCATAATCTTCGGTTTCATAGCCGTTTTTTCTTAACAGAAGATTATAGATGTCTAATTGGTCTTGGTATTTCTCAGCCGTATCTTCTTTTAAGGGAAATCCTCTAGTCTTATAATCCAATACGATCAATTTACTTCCTTTCTGCAGGATGTTGTCAACTGCGCCGCGGAGAATATTTCCTTTCTTGTCGGCCCATTGTATCCCTTTAAGGTTGCTTCTCCATATTTTGAGCAATTCTTGATCATCAAAGAGCTGCACTTCTTTTAATGCCTTTAATGGTGGCGGAAGCTGCTTTCGGTCCAGGAAAGAATCAAAGTGTTCCTTGAGAACTTTATCCATCCCGCTAGGCAGGGAAGGAAAGATGGTGTCTGGCCTTTTTATCTTCTTATTGAAATGCAGCCAGAAGCAGCGCGGGCAGTCTTTGAGCAAGTGTAGGGATGAGGGGGAGAGTTTGTAGGGCATGGTAAATCTAACTTTAAAAATGGCATAATGTTTATAAACTATTGTGCTACAGAAGATTAGTAAAAAGGTGAATAGGGAATGCAATATCAAAACAAAGTTATTAAAGGTGATGTTCTCGACGTAATGAAGAAACTGCCAGATAATAGTATCCATTTAGCCATAACTTCTCCACCATATAATGTTGGTAAAGATTATGATTCCCATAATGACCAGATGAATTATGATGATTATTTAGATTGGCTAAATAAAGTATGGGCTGAAACAAAAAGAGTTTTAGTGCCCGGTGGAAGATTTTGTTTAAATATAGCACCTACTGGAATTAAAGAATTTCTTCCAGTTCATCATGATTTTACAACTCAATTAAGAAAATTAGGAATGCTTTTTAGAACAGAGATTATTTGGTATAAACAAACTATGTTAAAGAGGACAGCTTGGGGTAGCTTCAAGAGTCCATCAAATCCCCATATAGTTCCCTCATGGGAATACGTTTTAATATTCTCAAAAGATCAAAATAAGTTGATTGGTACTGAAGAAAATGCAGATATTACTAAAGAAGAATTTATGAAATTCTCTGATGGAATGTGGTATATTCCACCAGAAAGACAAAGAAATGGTCATCCTGCACCGTTTCCAGAAGATTTAATTTACCGATTAATTAAATTTTACAGTTTTAAAGGAAACACTGTGTTAGATATGTTTGGTGGAACAGGAACAGTTGCTGCAGTTGCCAAAAAAAATAATCGTAATTTTGTACATATTGATATCTCAAAAGAATATTGTAAAATAGCCGAAAAAAGACTGACGATTGAAAAAGAAAAATTGTCACAAGTAAAATTAGATATTGTCCCAAATAAAAATATTCTCATAAAAAGAATAGGTGAACCTCTTGTCGCAATCCAAAGATAATAAAAACGAGATTGTACAGTCAGAACTTTTAATGGAATTCTTCAAGAAAAATCCTAAGCGTGATATTCCCCATCCAGAAATAGTTGACTGGGTTACTACAGAATATCTCAAGCGTACTGGAAAAGTATTTCGTGATCCTGATAGGGGAATTCGTAAACTTCATCAAGATGGTTACTTACAGAAGATTAGGAAAGGAGTTTATAGATATGATCCAAAACATGTTGAGACAAGAGATTTAGAAGACTTTACACCAGCAGTAAAAGAAGCAATATTTAAGCGAGACGACTATAGGTGTGTTATCTGTGGAAGAGGAAAAAAAGAGGGGTTTGAACTTCATGCCGATCACATAAAACCAAAAGACTTTGGCGGAGAAGCTACACTTGAAAATGGACAAACTCTTTGTAGTCAGCATAATTTTCTTAAGAAAAACCTGAAGCAAACAGAAACAGGGAAAAAGCTATTCATAAGATTATACGAGCTAGCTAAGAAAGAAAATAACAAATTACTCCTGAAATTTTGTGCTGAAGTTCTAGAAGTGTTCGAGAAGAATAATATTAATGGCCACATTGTTTGGAAAAGATAGTTTTTAAGAAAAAGGTGATACACATGAAAGATGAAATTACAATTCTAAACAAACAGGAAATTCGTAAAGTTTACAAAGAAAAATGCGCTGATAGCAATACCGCATTCACGGAAAAAGAGTTTGAAAGATTTGTCAACTATTTGGAAATTGATTTTTATGATTGGATTCGAGATAATTTAAAACAATTTGAAACAAATAATTCTAAATAAAATTAATGTAGTCAGTCATTTGTCAATACTACCAAATTTTAAAGAATAGAACTCAAAAGTCTCTCCTCCACCTACACCAAATATATCCCTTCCAGCGCCTGATCAATTATCCGCCTACAGTTCCCCACCTTATTCAGCACCTTATAATCAGTAGAAGCTTTCCGTATCTGCCCCAATCTATCATTAATCTGACTATACAATCGTATCAAATCCCCTTCCAGCAAATTACACAACTTCAACACTTCAAAAAAGCTCTTCCCATGATAGATTGGATGAATGAAAGTAGTCAGAAACTGCATATCCTCAAACTTCTTCTCTTTTGACAAGTAGGCATTATCCCTAATTACCCCAATCAACTCCTGGAACTTCTGGTCCTTGAACACCTGCTTGAACTCATGCCCGATCCTTGATTCATACGCTAACCCACATACTAACAACAACACCTGATATTCATCCAGCTTCTCAATAAAGTCTGTAGCAAATATCTCTCCGATGGTAATTTCATCAGCAAAGATTTTGGAGGCGAAATGTCCTTTCACTGTTAAAGTCTCATTTTCTACATAGCCATACTTCACCAGCATCTTGATAATGCTGTTATATCGATATAACAATACTTTAGTCGGCACCTTAGCATAATTCTCCCCGAACTGCTGATAAGAGTAGAAGCTCATCCGCAATATCCGTTCGATCTGCGCCGGCTCGTGTAAATTGATCAAATTCAAGACAGTGTTGATAGACAATTTGAACTGCGACTTGATGGGCTCAACATCCTTAGAAGTGATTTTCTGAATCTCCTGATAATTAAAAGTTGGCCGATAGATCATGCTCACAACTGTCCCCTTAACATCTATCCCTCGTCTACCTGCTCTACCGGCGATCTGGAAATATTCCTTGGAATTCAGATACCTGAAATTATACCCGTCATACTTCCGTAAACTGTTAAACACCACCGTTTTAGCCGGCATGTTAATGCCTACGGCAAAGGTTTCCGTAGTATACAATACTTTTATTTTCCCCATGCCAAACAAATCCTCAACAATTCCTTTAATTACCGGAAGCAACCCGGCGTGGTGAAAAGCAATCCCCTGTGCAAGTGTTTCCTTCAGCAATCCAGTAGAGCTTAATCGATTCACTTCACTGGGCACTTCAGTCAATTTCTGATTCATGTACTGCACTAATTCAGGATCTCTCTGAAATAAATTCAATTTGGTCAATTCTTTAGCCTTGACCTGGCAATCTCTGCGGGAAAAAGAAAAGAACAAGGCCGGCATATTCTCTCTACCGATTTCTTTGATCAATTCTAAATGATTCGGTTCTGGAGCTTTTACTTTCTGTCCTTTCACAAAATGGGATGGTTCCCTCCCATTTGTGCCCCGAAGGAATCGTTGTTCCTTCGAGGGCTTTCCTCTGATAACATGATGATATTGGGGAATAGATTTTGCTTCGCGAATTTTCTCCAATGTCGTTATACCCAGCTCTTCATCATAGAACAAATGCTCTAAGGGAACGTTACGCTTGGTAGAAATGACGGTCTTGACCGGATGCTTTTTGATGGCCTGAATCCAGTTGCTAAATTCTTGGGCATTAGGAATAGTAGCAGATAAACACAAAAAGCGTACCGAAGCAGGAGAATAAATGATTGATTCCTCCCAAACATAGCCTCGTTCGATATCATTGATATAATGGATCTCATCAAAAATAACGTACGCGATATCACCGACATCGGAATCCTGGCTCACTACCATGTTCCGGTAAATCTCGGTAGTCATGATCACGATTTTCGCCTGGGGATTAATGACTACGTCACCGGTCATCAAGCCAATTTTATCATCCCCATACTCTTTACAAAAATCCTTGTACTTCTGGTTGGATAAGGCTTTAATCGGCGCAGTATAGACAATTCGCTTCTTATCATCCTTGTGCTTCTCAATGATAAAATCAGCGATAAGTGTTTTACCTGAACCAGTAGGTGCAGAAACCATCACCGAATTGTTCTCTTCGATAGCCTTGACTGCTTCTTCCTGGAAGGGATCTAAGGTAAAATTCTTGAATTTCATGATCACTAGAATTAAAGAAGCTGGTTATTTAAATATTACTTAAGAATATAAATCATCATTTTCGCTGCAGCATCCCTTCCAATGTACTGATCCTTTGCTGTTGCATCTCTACAACCTTAGTTAAATAGCGTGCGCACTCTTGAGGTTGGACCACCAGATAATGCCGTCCTGGCTCCTGATAACACCGGATGGGATCTTTCGGGCTGTGCAAGTTAGCTCTGGAATCCGTCACTATGGCGCGGATAGACCGGACTTTCTGGGGTGGTTCTTGGTAATATCTCCAGATAGGATGATCGTGGGGTATGTTTTTAGGGGCATGATGCGCTTCGGTAACCATTCCTTCCAGAAATTCCACTACCTCTTGGTTTGCCATAGGCGTATACACTACAATATAACAGAAATCCCTTGGTTTAAATTCGATATAAGAGTTGGCTAGTCCTGCCATTTTAGGGTTTGGAATTCAACTCTTTATATATTTTATGACTATATCTGATAGAAGCTAGATTCTGCGGTCATTTTCTCCTAAATTTCTTTTCTAATTCATCTACAGTAACCTTCATCAAGGTCGGCCGGCCATGCGGGCAGGTGTATGGAAGTTTAGTTTGATTGAGCTCCTTTAATATTTTCTCCATCTGTGGAATAGTCACTATATCCCCGGCCATCACTGCTGCCCGGCAAGCCATTCTCGTCAAAATCTCTTCTTTCTTTTCAAGAATGCTTTTTTTGTTTTCTAACATACTTAGCAAGTCATGTAGTAGTTCTTTGACTTTTACTTTCCCAAACACCAACGGTATAGTTTTGACTGCAAAGGCATTCCCTCCAAAGTACTCTAGCTCAAAACCAAGCTGCTTCAATTCTTGCTGTTTTTCTTTCAGCAGTATTTTTTCACTAAGGGAAACGTCGATGACTTCTCCCTGCAATAACTGCTGCACTTCTATTTTTCCATACAGGAATTGCTTCAATAACGATTCGTACATGACTCGCTCATGAGCAGCATGCTGGTCGATATAAAACAATCCTCCTTCCGTTTCTGCTAAAAAATAGGTCTTATGCACCTGGCCGAGCAGTTTCATGGCCGGTAATTTTTCAGGTGCTAGTTCGTTGCTTTGATATTGTTCTGCAACTACTGGTTCATTTTCAATCCTGCTGTTATCGCCATACTCTGCGGCGGTTTCTTCTACTGCAAACACCGTCTGCGCACTTGGTTCAAATGGATACTTTACTGTAGCTTTTACTTCCTTTCGAGGAATAGGAGTTCCAAAAGTGATCTGCTGTTCTGTGTTTATATCCGCCGTCGGCATCAATTGATTGTTCTGCAGAGCTTCCTGCACTGCCAAAGAGACAGCCTTTGCAACTTCTTCTTTCTGCTCAATTTTAATCTCCTGCTTTTGAGGATGCACATTCACATCAATCGTTTCCGGATCCAATTGCAGATGCAGCACAAAGACGGGATGCTTGTTTACAAAGAGAGTAGAATGATATCCATCATACACTGCGCCGGTTATATCTGAATTTTTGATCCATCGTCCATTTACAAATAAGACTTGTTGATTTTTATCATTGCGTACATGATACGGTTTGGAAATGAATCCACTCATTTTTACTTTTTCATCTTCATATTCAACTTCCAGCAATTCTTTGGCAGTCTGCACTCCGTAAATGGAAGCGATGGTGCTGCGCGCATCATTCAGCGCCGGGGAATGCAAGAGTGTGTAATGATTGTGAATAAATTTGAAATATGCAGCAGGATTAGCTAAAGCATAATGGGTGACTACATCCAGGCAGTGTTTCAATTCTACCGCGTCAGTCTTAAGAAACTTTTTTCGCGCCGGAGTGTTGAAGAAGATATCTTGCACATCCAGGATTGTTCCCTGCTCTGCCGCAGTGATGTTTCTGTTTATGATCTGGCCAGCTTCGATCTGTAAGGCAAAACCTTCCAGCACATTTTTCTGTTTGGTAGTTATATGTAATTTTGACACGGCGGCAATGCTGGCCAAGGCTTCCCCCCTGAATCCTAAGGTTTTGATGGAGAATAAATCTTCTGCCGAATGGATCTTGCTGGTAGCATGCCGTAGTATGGATCTTTCTGCATCCTCTGCAGACATTCCTTCACCGTTGTCAGTGATCTTGATGCGCTTCTTGCCGTAATCTTCTAATTCTACGGTAATCTTGGTAGCTCCCGCATCGAGGGAATTTTCAATCAGTTCCTTTATGACCGAAGCAGGTCTTTCTATGACCTCTCCGGCAGCGATCTTGTTGATCAGATCTTCGGGCAGAAGGACTATCTTGGACATGGGAAAAATGGGGAAATATTGTTATTTAATGATTTAGATGCTGGAGTGGATAAAAAGCTTTAAAAATATACGAGTCTAGTAAATGACTATGTACAATCAATACCTCTTAGCAGAACTGATCAAGGCGCAGGTAAAGGCAGAGCAACAAACAAAAAAGCAAACGGAACAAAAACAAGAAGAGAAAACAGTTCCGGTGCCACCAGACAGTTTCTCCTCAGATCCGGGAAGAATAAGTCTGCTTGATGAGCCCATTCCTTCCAGCAATACGCTGCGCACACCGCTGTTCATCAGAGGCGGGATCCTGGTAGGGTTGCTATCTGCAACCGTGATGGGTGTTGCATATCTCTTCAATTTTGCCTACAATGGAAATCAGGCCAATGTTCTTCCACATAAAGGAGTGCAGTACCGTAAAGTAGATGATGTCTATGCGCATACCATTCTTACCCAAGGTGATGCCCAACACGGAAAAGATTTTGTTCAGCTGGATCGCAATACCTGGAACAGTTCCAGAACATACATTGGTTATAATGGCTGCTCTTCTGTCGATGAAATTATCACTCGATATGGATTTCTAGGCACCGGAGAGCCATTGCATTATCAACGCAGCAAAGATGGTGAATTAAAAAAAGAAATGTTTGTCCAGGCTGATGTAGAATTACAGGAGCAATGCCATAGATTCAAGCAGCTGATAGAAAGTTATTTTCCGAACCGCCTTTCCCGCTGAGAAAATTCTTTTATTACTTTGATCAAATCTTCCTTTTCAAAATCCGGCCAGAGCCGGTCTAAGAAAAACCATTCGCTGTACCAGGACTGCCATACTAAGAAATTAGAAGTTCTATGCTCGCCGCCAGTACGGATAATTAGGTCAGGCTCATTTTGAAGAGACAAATATTGTGACAATATTTTTTCATTTACTTCTTTTATTTTTCCTTCTCTCAAGATGGCGTTAATTGCATCAACTATCTCTTCCCTGCCGCCATAAGCCACGGCAAAGTTAACTTGAAAAGCGCTATAATCTTTGGTTTCTTCTTGTAACCGGTATATAATCTGTTGGACTTTTTCCGGAAGTAAATGAGTTCTGCCCATAAAATGAATCTTAATTTTATTCTGATGGATCTTCTCTTTGGTCTCTTTCTTTTCAAAAAACTTGCAGAACAGATTCATTAAATAGTCAACTTCCTTTTTATCCCGGTTAAAATTCTGCATGGAAAAGACGTACAAGGTCAATTCCTTGATCTCCAGCTCCTGGCACCAGTCAAAGAGTCTCTCTACTTTTTCTGCGCCGGAATCGTGGCCTTTCCAGGGCTCCTTCAGGGCCTTTTTAGCATATCTTCTGTTGCCGTCAAGAATTATGGCTATATGCTTTGCTTTTGCATCCATTACGGTATATTTAAGATGGTACATTAAAAAGCTTGTGTTGGTGAATTCTTGCTCGCAAAGGTTTATAAATAAATTCTCTAAAAATGATCCTTATGAATAAACGATTTCCTGGAGATCGAAATTTAGCCGATATCTTAAAGTGGTACGGCTGGGCTTTGTATGATGTTACCGTTTCTCCCGCACGAGTCGAGCCATTCTCCTGGGACGAGATTGAGATGCAGGATGAGGCAAAACAGTACGGCTTATTTTATCGTTATTCTCTTCTTCCTATCCCTGAAGAAGGACAAACGTTGCGGGAAGCATACAAAAGATCACGGGATGAACATAGGTATCCGATGCTGAAAATACCGCTCTTCAAAAAAGAAACCAGGGAGCTCTCTTTGAAAAAGCAGGAGCATCATCTGCAGGCCGAGCATGGGTTTAGGCATGGCAACTACACTTGTTATTTCCTGAATGAGTTTTATTTCAAGGAAGATGCGCTCTCTACCTCCTGCTCTCCGTATGTTTTCTATGATTACCCTTCCAGAGTACTAATCCCGGCGGCGGAAGTGGTTGATGTTTTTACTTGTTACTTTACCATTGCTACCTTTACTGATACAAATATAATATTCGTAGAACCGTTAGGAAAATTAAAAATCAATTAAATATTCTTAAATCAATTAAAAAATTCAAGGCTTTTCTGTTCTTCTAGTTTTTTAGCTTTGATCTTACGGATCATCTCGTCATCTTTCTCCAGCACGGCCTGAATCTCTTTTGCCCGTTCCACCACTTGTAATGGCAATCCTGCCAATTTAGCGACGTGGATTCCGTAACTCTGGTCGGTGCCACCTTCAATTAGTTTGTGCAGGAAGATCACTTCACCATTCTTTTCTTTGACCGCGATGTTATAGTTTCTGATTCTGGAAAATTTCTCCGCTAACTTGTTCATGACATGATAATGGGTTGCAAAAAGAGTTTTTGCTTTAGTGTGATTGTAAATAAATTCAGCCACACTCCAGGCGATGGAAACGCCGTCAAAAGTGCTGGTTCCCCTGCCGATTTCATCAAGAATGATCAAACTATGTTCAGTAGCATTATGCAGAATAGAAGCAGTCTCGTGCATTTCTACCATGAAGGTGGATTGTCCTGAACTTAAATCGTCGTATGCTCCTACGCGAGTAAAGATTCTGTCTGCAATGCTTAAGATGGTTGCTTCTGCCGGTACAAAGCTCCCCATTTGTGCCATTAAGACGATCAGCGCGGTTTGACGCATGATAGTAGATTTACCCGCCATATTCGGCCCAGTCAAAATCATAATCTCCCCGTCATGGAGCATAACGTCATTAGCGATGAAGGATTTTTCTAATTGCTCTACTACTGGATGACGGCCATTTTTGATCTGCAATACTTTATGTTCTACTAATTCCGGACGGACATAATTGTTTTCTGCAGCGACTTTTGCTAGTGAACAGAGAACATCGAGCACAGATAATTTCTGCGCTGTGTCTTGGATGATAGTAGTTTGCGCTGCTACTTGTTTTAGTACGTCTTGCAAAAGGTTGTATTCCAACTCATTGATCTTCTCCTCTGCGCCGAGTATTTTTTCTTCTTCAATCTTTAGTTCTTCCGTGATATAGCGTTCAGAATTGGCAGTAGTTTGTTTTCGAATGTATTTTTCTGGAACGAGATGGATATTCTTTTTTGTCACTTCAATAAAATAACCAAAGACATTAGTGTAACCAATTTTAAGGGTGCTGATGCCGGTCTTGGCTTTTTCTCTTTCTTCTAACTGCTGCAGATATTTTTTACTGTTGTTCTTTATATCACGTAGAGAATCAAGTTCTTGATTGTAACCAGACTTGATGATGCCTCCTTCACGTATGGTAATTGGTGCTTCTTCTTTGATACTGGTGTTGATCAAGACTGCAACAGCCTGAGAATCATTCATAGATGAGATCTGTTGCAGCAAGGAACTGGATAAGGGTCTCATTTTTTCTTTCAATAATGGGATCTGCTGCAATGATTTTGCTAATGCCAGTAAATCTCTGGGATTAGCGTTGCCGTAATTGACTCTGCTGATCAAACGTTCTATATCGTATGTTTCTTGGAGTAAAGAAATTATCTCTTCCCTGGCGATGACTGTTTTATGTAATGCTTCAACTGCATCTAGGCGTTGTAGAATAGCATCTTTAACTAAAAGCGGTTCCTTGATCCATTTTTTTAATAGTCTTGATCCTGGAGCAGTGACGGTCTTGTCAAGGACCGACAATAATGTTCCCCTACTTGATCCATCGCGGATATTCTTGAGCAATTCTAAATTTCTGATGGTGCTGGAATCTAATAACATGATGGTTTCATTGCTGCGGATGGAAATGGTTTTCAGATGTGTTAATGAATTTTTCTGGGTATCGTGCAGATATTTTAGTAATGCTCCGGATACGCTGATAAGTTTTTTCTCTTCCTCCAATCCAAACTGATGCAATGATGTAATATTAAAGTGACTGCAGATGGTTTCTTTTGCTTTTTCTGATTTAAAGAAATAATCATCAAGCGAAGTAAGAAAACAACCGTATGATTTTATTTTTTCCACTAATTCAGCATTTACTTTGAGGCTTTCGGGGATAAGGCATTCAGTGGGGTTGTAGCGGACCAGCAAGCTCAGCAAATGTGATAAGGAATAAACCTGCATGACTAAAAATTCTCCGGTAGAAAGATCTGACAAAGAAATTGCAAACTTTTCATCGTGCGCAATAAGGGACATGATGTAATTGTTTTCTTTCTCATTCAATAAGGAAGATTCAATCACCGTTCCGGGGGTGA
>JBBSWK010000222.1:0-2663 GCA_038046325.1 Nanobdellota archaeon
TACTGAGAATGGCAAGATTTTTATCGAGAGGAAATAATTTCAGGATAACACAGGAGAATCTAAGAACATAAATATTAAAAAAGGTATAATTACCAGCATACAACATGAAATCGCCTAAAAAGGACGTTATTATCGAGTCCCTCATTGCTGATTTCCATAAATTCTTTACCGAAACACCTGAAGAGCGCCTTTTGCTAGGTATAACTGAAGATGTCGGTTCTCTCTCTAGCATTTCTGAAGAGGGGCATCAGGAAAGCATCAAAGAAGGAAAACAGTTACTCTACCGGTTGCGCAATTTTTCCCCAACCGAATTATCTTTTGATCAGAAGTTAGATTTAGAATTGGCGGTTCTTGCTCTTGAACAGCAGATCTTTAATGAATCTTATACCATTAATGGTCGCCCAATTTATAAAGTCATGCCCGATGCCGGCGACTTAGGCGATGGAATTTTACGCCTGCTGATTAATGATCCTCGACCAAGCCATGAACGATACGATGATATCACCGGCCGGCTAAAGGATATCCCAAGATATTTAAATGAAATATTGAAAGGCGTAGACCTACCAGTACAACGTTGGGCGGATATTGATATTGAATCGGTTAAGGAATTACCAGAGCTCTTTAAAACTGTAAGTAAGAAAGCAGAAGATGAGAACTACCATGGCTTAACCAAACTAAATAGAGTTATCGAAAAAGCCGGAGCAGCGCTAAAAGACTATGTAATTCAACTTACAAAAATGAAAACTACTCCGCACTTTGCGATAGGGGCAGAACAAGCCAAAGAATTAGTAAGATTGCGGGGCATAGATTTATCTTTTGACCAAATGCAAGGCATGGCTAAAGATTTTTTACAAGATACTTCTCTGCAGCTTGAAGATCTGCGCCAAAAGTTGGTTTCAAGATATTCTCTTTCTAAAGAAACTACTGTCGATAAACTTCACGCTTTTTTGAATGACCGCTATGCCGTTCCCTTGGAGAAAACTCTTGACGCTTACGGAGAAGAACGGAAAAAAGTTGTAGATTTTATCAGCTATCATGACTTATTTCCTATCCCTCAAAATCAAGAGATGCTTATCATTAAAACCCCTCAGTTTTTAGAAAATCTTATTCCTGCTGGAGCGATGGACAGTCCGCCGCCTTTTACAAAAGGAACAAAGAAAAGTGTCATTTATTTAACTCTAAACAAAGATTTAGTTGATGAACATACCAGACTCAAAATTCCGATGATGATTATCCATGAAGGCATACCTGGGCATCATTTGCAATTTTCTTCTGCCTTTGAAAATCCCTCAACGGCGAGAAAGCATTGGGGAGAAGCCGCTATGGATCTAGCGGAAGGATGGACTACCATGCTGGAAGATTACATGCTCGACGTAGGATATATGGATGACCTTAAGGATGAAGCTCGCTTCTGCGCGAAATTAGAGCTACGGCGCTTTGGAGCTCGAGTAGCTATCGATCTTTATTTTATGACTGGAGAAAAAGATTACCTTAATGTAGGAGTCGATGCGAACATTTCTTCCAGTAATCCTTTCATTAACGCTGGAAATCTTCTTCGCAAAGTTACTGGGTTTACCTCTCATCGGACTAGAAGTGAATTGAATTGGTATTCCCAGACGCCGGGATATCCGCTTTCCTATTTAGTAGGAAACAAATTAGTATGGAAATTAAAAGAAGATTTTGCTGCTGCCCAGAAAGGAAAGTTAAGCGGGTTAGATTTAGATCGAAAATTCCATGAAACGTATCTACAAGCGGGCTGCATGCCTCTGAAATACTTGCGACGCGTCTTTGAACATCAAGGTTATATTTCTAAAAAGTAGAATAAGCGCCTGGAGGGACTCGAACCCTCGATCTGTTCCTCTGCAGGGAACCGCTTTAGCCGCTTAGCCACAGACGCAACGTGATAAAGCCAGAATAAAGATTATTTATATAGTTTTAGGAAAAAGATTACCTATTGAAGGTTTGAATAAATACGCAACCCTTCAAAGAATGATTTTGAATATTTTTCAAAATCATCTATTACTCAGCCACTTCACATACGAATACAGAATAACCGAAAGATTGACCATGCGCATGTTGGCATTATATGCTGCATCTATTCCTCGCTTGATCTTAAGCACATTCTGCTCGACCTCCTCGACCCGCTGCAGATTTTCGGCAGGGAGCCTTCTTTTAATGGCGCTGAAATCTACTTTTTTGTACTCTTCTTCTAATGAGAAATGAAAAAAAGAGCCTTTCTGCATGCTTTCCACTAAGCCATTAACTTGCGCTACTGGGCCTTCATGCACCATATCTTGGGCATGAAATACAAACCCTTGGTTCCGTAACAAGAACTGGAACAGCCCTTTAATCTCATCATTGGCCCGCAGCTTTTCCTCCTGGGTGCGCAGTTTTGGAATTTGATTCAGCAAGTTGCTCAGCGCAGAAGACGAAGTAGCCTGCCAGACTTGTACCTGCTGAAGATAAGCCAGATTACTTTCCAAGGCTGCAGTTATAGGACTTAAAGCTTGAATTGCTCGTTGTAAGCTTACTGCCTCATATACTTCAGATTCCAGCTGGGCTAATGCCTTGATCATGCCAATAGTGTGCTCAACTAACTTTGAAGAACCATCTATAACCTGCAATTCGCTGGAAGAGACAAAAAACTCACAGAAGGCTTCCTC
>JBBSWK010000223.1:0-6263 GCA_038046325.1 Nanobdellota archaeon
GCTGCCGCAACAAGAAATCGATATAGGTCTGCTTGGTCACCGGTTTTTGCAAGATGGGTGAGGTGACAGCGGGCACAAGCTTGTCTTGACTGAGAGGCGGAGGACATGCCGGCGGTTTCGGTACGCATTTAGAGTTGATGCAAGCAAAATTCATCGGGCATTCCTGATCGCTGCCGCATTGAGGATTAGGATCCGGCAAGGGAAGAAGCTGAAAAGCATGGATCTGCCATTTATTGCCATGGCAGTCGAAACTCTGAGATCCTTTACTACAAGAATATACGATGACATAATTATCGCCTTCGGGAAGTTGGTCCGTCGATACAGATGCGCCGGCGGCAAAGGCGATCCAATTAGAATTGCCAATGGCTTGCTGGGGGAAGGTAAATTTTTCCCATTTTCCATTGATAGAAACATAATAATACTTGTAAATATAATCTTCTTTCACTGACAAAGTGAGCGTTTCTCCTTTGGTGAGGGAATCTTGGTTGATCGTAAACACATTTCCGGGATCAGCATAACCCGCCAACCCTAATTCAGCGTAGAAGGCTCGTCCGGCAATACTTGTTTGTCGCTGTGATTCGCCTGGCAGTCGAGGTTCAGCAGGGAGGGAGACGCTTTTTTGTTGCAGTCGGCTAGAATATTTTGACCTAGGAGCTCCTTCGCAAGAAGTAGTCAATAAAAAAAATATAAGCACTGCTACGACAATAAAACTAAACCTACACCTCATCCAGAATTAGAAGCCCCTTTCATATTTAAGCTTATCTTTTTTCGTAACTAAAGAAGAAATTCAAAATATACAAATTTACCCAAATACTTTATACCATACGTATAATGCTAAGTCAACAGACTTTACTAATTCTTCATTGCTGCCTTTGATATCGATGCAGGTTCCCTTAAGAGTAACACTTGGTTTTTCATCAACCGATAATTGAACTACCGGCTGTCCATTGGTGTTTTCGCAATTAATAACTGTCCTGTTCTCACAGACAGGATTCTCTTGGGAACAGGCCGCTTCGATATTTCTATTAATTCCTTGAAGAATATTGTTATTCAATTCCATTAAAGCCAGAGTATAATACTTGTCGTAATTCACAGTAGGATCAATAGCAACGTATATTTTTTCTCCTTGATTAAATTCTGGAGCCAACTTTCCAGTTACCGGTATCGTCTCGACCTCGCGAGGACCATAATGAAGTGGAATCTTAATAATTCTGTCTTTCACTTCAATTCCAGTCCACCATAAGCCATCGGCTTTGACAAAGCTGTAACCGTTGTAAACATACCCTTCATCGCTATCTAGCTTTCCTTCCAAGTTCTTTTCATGAAGATCCTCGATAAGAACGACTCCTGCAGCAGTAAAATTATTGTAGGCTTTAAATCCAGCTATGGCAACCACAAATACAGCTACCAAAACTCCGATCAAGATCAGAACACTCTTTCCATCATTCTGCTGGGCTGAAGCTTGAAGATCATTTTCTGCAAGTAAAGAAATTTCCCGCTCTTGCTGCTGATCTAGCTCTTTCTGTACTGCCTTCTCTGCTTTAACCACCATTTTTCTACCACGGAAAGAGCTATTTAATAATCTTTCTAATCTGTGTTCTACAAAATCACCTATTTTTGAAAGATACCTTTTTAAACGAAACCTAAAACCAAATTCCATGAATTTCCTAGCTAAAATTAAAGAGAACAACCGCACTCACCAAGTAAGTAAAGAAGAGCTAGATGCCTTACTGCCGGAAGCTGAAAAAATCTACAAAAAAAACTTTCCAGCTACGGCTTATTTTGAACGATCCATCTTTATCAATTGGACTTGCAGCATCGCCGATTGCAAATATTGTTTCTTATCTACCAAACCAAGACATGATCCTAAAGAAAAACCAACCGCTATACGCAGCCCTGCTTCTATTCTTGCAGAAGTGCTGGTATGTAAAGCCATGGGCTGGAAGGTAGGATACATCACCGGCGGATTGCGAGTAGAATCAACTGATTATCTAATCGATTTGATTAGCAAAATAAACACTATTACCAAAGAAAAAATTATGATGAACTTCGGGCCTTATGCGAAGAGCGAGATCGTAAAGCTTAAACCATATGTTTTAGGAATGGGGTCGGCAATCGAATCATTTGATGAAGAGCTGCACAATTTTATCTGCCCTTCCAAGCCGCTCCGGTCGCTGATGAAATTTTTGGAGAACCTGCAAGAAGAAGGATTGCAGAAGCTCATTACCATCATCTTAGGAATTGGCGAACGGAAGGAGGATGTGGAGATAGTTATTGAAAAAATAAAACAATACCATATCGAGAAAGTACAATTGTGTTTCCTCAAGCCGCAGGAGAATACTGTTTTTGATAAAGTGCCATCACCTAATCCAGATTATATGGCTTGGTGGATTGCCAAAATAAGAATTGCCTGTCCAGAGGTGCAGATTAAAGTTGCTTTAGTGCAGGAGAGAGTACAAGATGTAGAATTATATTTGCGCACTGGCGCGAATGGTTTCAGTCGGTTTAAAGTGTTTCTGGATTTTAATTCCTTGTATGCAAAAGAGTTAGAAGAAGGATGCCGGGGCGCAGGAAGAAAATTGGAAGGTAAATTTACGGAACTGTCAGAGATAGATATAGAGGAATTAGTAAAAGAATTGCCGTTTGATGAAGAATTGAAGAAGAAAATATTGCCGAAAGCGAAACAGTATTTTAGAAAATTGGAAAAAAGAAGTTAAAAGAAAAAAATCATTTTGCTCTTGATTTATTCAGCATATTTTGGTAAAACTTTGCTGCTTCGGCTTGATCTGCTGGCGTGGATTTGCTTCCATTTGGGAACATCAATCCTCTGCCTACGTTGACAATAACATTATCCTTGTCAAAATATCTCCATATTTTTTCTGCTTCTCCACCTTGTGCACCTACACCTGGAAGCAAGACTAAAGTATTGTCACGAGAGTATTGTCTCGCTGTAAAAATCTCTTTATCTTTGAGATGATTCTTTTTACTCGGTGCGCCAATGACAGTGCCATCAATGCCATATCGTGCTGCATCATGCGCTAATTGAATATATTTTTTAACGTGAGGAACACCATCAATTTCAACTGCATCGTAGGGATTAGGATAATCAGCAATTTGAACCGGCACACGCTCATTCTTGATGCTCTCATATTCAGGGTTGCTCATCAAACACATGGAAATCAAACCAATATCTCGTTTCCTGGCTTGTTCAGCTGCTTCTTTCAGATTCCCTGCAAATGGCGCGAGAGTTACCGCATCAAATCCCTTTTGTTTTGCATGATAAAGACCTGCATCATTAGTCGAACCAATATCTGCTAATTTTGAATCGTCAATAACTGCCATGTCAAATTCTACTACGGCTATATCTGCGAGCTCTTCAACCGTACGCATATCATCCCGATCTTTCCAATAATTAACATTTATTTTTAGTGCAGCTGCATATGGGCCAATAGACCTGAGATATTGGAAAGACCATTCTTTTTTATCAGTCATAGCTGGTAAGCCTTCCTGTCCCCTTCCCATTTCGAATTCTGCCGGATCTAACCCTGCACATAACACAGAATTCTTCTTTTCAACTGCCGCTAACCATTTTTCTCTGAATGTCGACATTTTTCCACCTTTCCTGTTTGAAAATAAGCCCTTAGAGGGATGTGAACGCCAGTTACACTAGGCGAATCGTTCTCAAGTGAGGTACTCTTACGGAGACCTCACGATGAAAGTAAGCCCTTAGAGGGATTTGAACCCTCAACCTACTGCTTTTTCTTTGCAATACGAAGCAGTCGCTCTACCGTTGAGCCATAAGGGCAATATTTCTTCTGAAAACAGATTGTTTTTTAAATTGTGTGCTGCTGCGTGAAAACAAGAAACTACTTGTTTTCTGCACAGAAATGTGAATAAATATTACATTTCTTGTGAACGAAGTGAAGCGCACCCGCCTTGGAAATGGCGTGACATTTCCCGTTGAGCCACAAGGGCGCTAATTTAATCGTTTAGGTGAGAGATTATAGTTTTTGCAACAGCTCTTCCTTACTTGGAAACTTCTTCTGACATTCAAAACAAATTGGATATTGCTTGCTGGAGCCTGGTTTTCGCACTAGAGTGCCTTTGATTTTTTCCAGGAATAATTCCGCGATCTTATTGCCACAGATGCTGCATTTAGTCATAAAGTTTCAGGAGTATAGCTAATTTTAAAATGTATCGGAATAAAACAAAAAGAATATAAAAGAAATTCCCAAAAGTAGTACCATGAGCACCAAAAAGCGCATAGCTATCATCCACAGAGAAAAATGCCACCCTAATGAGTGCGGCAACTACCTTTGCGCTAAATTGTGTCCCGTCAATCGATCAGGTGCTGACTGCATCTATCCCGGTGAGCCGGACAAGAAGGCCAGGATAGATGAAATGCTGTGCACCGGATGCGGGATCTGCCCAAATAGGTGTCCTTTTGGAGCTATTGAAATTATCAATCTTCCTACTACCCTGGACAAGCCCCCGCTGCATCGCTATGGTGAAAATCTTTTTGAGCTGTATTCACTTCCCTCTCCTCTACTGGGAAAAGTGACCGGTATCTTAGGAAAAAATGGCATTGGTAAATCAACTGCCCTGAAAATTATGTCGGGCATGATAAAACCTAATTTAGGAAATTGGACAAAGGTTCCTGATTTCAAGCAAGTCATTCAATATTTCAAAGGTTCTGAGACGCAGAAGTTTCTGGAAAAATTAAGCAAAGGAGAAATCTCTCTTTCCTACAAGCCGCAGCAGGTAGATCTGATTCCAAAACAATTCTCCGGAACAGTACGACAATTGCTTTCAAAAATAGATACAAATTCTCTGCTCAGCAAAGTAGCATTGGAGCTCGATTTGGTCAAAGTGCTGGACAATGAGATAGGAACAATCTCTGGAGGAGAGCTGCAGAGGGTAGCCATCGCCGCGGCAGTCTTGAAGAAAGCAAATCTCTATCTCTTCGACGAACCGACCTCGTATCTGGATATCAAGCAACGTATTAAAATTTCAAAATATATCGAATCATTAGCTACGCCTGATACTTCTATCATAGTTATTGAACACGACTTAATTATTTTTGATTATATGGCTGACTTAGTAAATATCCTGTACGGAAATGAGGGAGCATTCGGGGTTGTTTCAGGAGTGAAAAATGCACGTGAAGGAGTAAACGCCTTTTTAGACGGTTATCTAAAAGAAGAGAATGTTCGCTTCCGCGATCATGCCATCAAATATGAAAAAGCGCAGGATGTAAAAACAGGATCAAGAATTCCGCTCACCTCCTGGAGCAAGTTGATGAAAAAGCAGGGAAATTTTACCTTAACCGCCAAAGAAGGGGATCTGTACAAAGGAGAAATTGTCGGAATCCTTGGAGAAAATGGAATTGGAAAAACCTCGTTCATCAAGCTGCTGGCCGGGCTGATCAAGCCGGATTCTGGTGAATTAGGAACTAACGTAAAAATATCATACAAGCCGCAGTATCTGGAAACTGATTCAGAGATGACTGTAGGCGAGTTATTGCATGAAGCGGCGGCTAAATACCAGCATCAGCTGATCCGGCCGTTAGATGTGGAAAAATTATTTACTCAGAAATTATCTGAACTTTCCGGGGGACAGCTTCAGCGAGTAGCCATCGCTCACTGCTTATCGCAGGATGCGCAGCTTTTCCTTCTTGACGAGCCATCGGCATATCTGGACGTAGAACAGCGCCTCTTGATCTCGAAGATTATCAAAAACATCGCCTGGGAAAGGGATGCAACGATTTTAATAGTCGATCATGACCTGATGTTCCTAGATTACATCTCTAATAGATTGATCGTCTTTTCAGGGACACCAGCTCGGGAAGGGCATTTGGAAGGGCCGTTAAAGATGGAAGAGGGGATGAATCTATTTTTGAAAATTTTAGGAATCACTATGCGTCGGGATATTACTTCGCATCGGCCAAGGATCAACAAGCCTGATTCGGTCAAAGATAGGGAACAGAAAGCGGAAAATAAATGGTATTATAGCTGAAGTTTAATGATTAAAAAACAAGAAGGTGAATACTATGGCTATGAGCAAACGGGATATGGAAAAAAGACAGAAAGATCATAAAAGAGAAATGGCTGAATTGGAAGCTAAAGTAAGGGAAAATAGTTTGAAAGCTGGTGAAGGCAAAATTCAAGCAGTCCAGCAAGTTCCACAAATAACTCCGTCTGGTAGGCTTGCAACTTCTGAATATATTCTGGCTGAAGTGCAAAAAAAGACAACTTTAGTTGAAG
>JBBSWK010000224.1:0-4935 GCA_038046325.1 Nanobdellota archaeon
TTTGGGGCAAAGGGAAAACGCATAGGTATTCCTAAGACAATAAGGCGTTTCGGCTTTGGAAAAGGAACAAGTTTAACCTATCGTCTAGCCTCGCAAATCTACGAAGCAGCTGATCTTGGTTTTAACAGCACTGAAGTTACAGAACTGCTAGATACTACACCAAGAGTAGTGGAGTACGCACTTACCGAAAGAAAAACACTAGAATCTAAAATAATCAACGCATTGCAAGTCTTATACCCTGAAGAAAATATCTATAAACCTTACAGAAACTAATTCTCCCTATATATCTCTGCCAACCTTCTTTCAACTTCCGCTAACTCTCCTTTATCCTTTACTGCTCCTTTTCTCTGGATATGTTTTTTTATCTTGGCTAACTGCCATTCGCGTGAAGAAGGCAGATACCGTTTGACAAAATATGCAGGTGTTTTCTGCTGTTCCTCCTCCAGCGTCTGATGCAATTTCTGTAATTCTCTCGCTAATCGCTTTTGTTCCAAAGTTTCACTTGTTTTGGTTATCAAAGGAATTTTGGTAAGGATCTTTACTTTCTGAAGCGGCATTTGATCCACGCTTCCCAACTCTTGATTTACATTTTCCAGATATTCATTCCATCGTTTTTTTCGTGCCGGCTCTTTTAAAACAGTGATCGCTTTTTTTTGTTTTGATAATGATCTCTTCAATTCTTCCTGCAGTTTTTTGCTTTCATACTTTAAAGCAATATCCAGAGTGGAAGGCGCTTCTTCGCGGACTTTCGCCTTCTTGATCTTCATTGCTTCTACTCCAGCCAGTTCCTGTTTGACCTCTTCTAGATGATCATCCCATTCTGTTTTTTCCTGGGGAGCTTCCAGAACCAGAGGTGTTTTTTTGTAGCCATGTAATTGGGCGTTAATTTTTCGTAAAGTGTGTTCTAAATGTATCTCTTCTATATTAGGGACTTTGGTCAATTTTTTTGCTTTTTTTGTAGGAGCTTCATCTTTTGCTGCACGTAGATTTTTTAACTCCTTATTTACGCGCTCTAAACTATTATCCAAAAACATATCTTTATCTACTCCTACCGAGAATTCCTCTTCATCCACTATTTGCGGATACCAGGATTGCGGCTTCGGTGTCCGTAAGGCATGCACTAAATACCCTAAAAATACCATCAGCGCGGCAAAAATGACCAAGCCGATAAAATAATCTTGTAATTCAATGGGCTGAACCGCAGTAGCTCCCCCGGTAATGGTGCCAGCAGTTCCTAGAACAAACACCTTCAGGCTCTCTGGAAAACCAGTCAACAAGGTAATTACGATAGCTATGCTGAGAAATAAGAAAGCTCTTTCTTTGCTGAGAAGGGCTTTTGAATAATGCTCATCCATAGCAGGATAGGAATTAATTATACTTTATTAATGTTCTTCAGAAGATGCAATATCTGCTATTTCTTTCTCTGCTTCCTGAGCAGCTTTCTTCGCCAATCTTTCCAACTCTTCTTTCAATTCTGCAAACGTAAGATATTTGTACGGAAAATCTTCTTCAGGCGTTCCACCAGGCAGGTCAGTTTTGCTTACATATACTAATGGTTTCTTATCCTTCACTTTCTTGAAGAGTTGAATCTGTTTATCCAAAGGATATCCGGAAGAGCCGCTCACATCAAAAACAAAAATGACTACTTTCGCCAATTCTTCCAATACCAGTTCTGCCTGCATCTCAATGTTATTCATTTTTTCCGGACGAGCTAATGTTCCAGGGAGATCAAGAACCTGTACTTTAACTTCATCAAAATTCATATAACCGGCATTGATGCTTTTGGTAGTAAAAGCATAGGCAGCGGTTTTAGCTTTAGTGCTGCTGAGCTTATTAAGCAGGGTTGATTTCCCTACGTTAGGGAAGCCATAAATGCACACCGTAAACATATCTTTAATATCCGGATAGGTTCGCATGATGCGTCTGCTCTCTTCCAAATATTTCAGATTCTGGTCGATCTGCTTAAGCGTAGAGGAAACCCGGCCATAAAATTCCGTAGAAGCTTTGCGTATGAACGGCTGCTCCTGAGCGCGGTTGATTTTACTGACATACTCTCGGTGGAGGGTACGTATCCTCTTGCTGGCCCAGTTTACTGCGCCCAGCGACTTTTTTAATTCAGCAAAATCCAAAGTCAGCCTCATCAGTTTGATATAGAATTCTGGCAAGATAGAAGTTTGCGGGAATTGTTCTACGATTTTATCTAATTTAGAAACAATTTCATCCTTTACTATATCTAATTTGAGGCTTTCTTTTTTCTTGATGACCTGCATCCAGCTCCCTTCCAGCTTCTTCTGTTTTTCTTTTTCTCTGGCTTTTCTGAAAGCTATATCTAGTAAAACCTTGCTGCTGTCAACTGGGGGAAGCTTCTCAAAATTCATGTATACTAGAAAATAACTGTTGTATTTTAAATGTTTGTTAAGGAAATAGGATTCATTATACTAAAAATACCAACTGGCAATTCAGCGAAGTGCAGGAAAGCGTCTCACCTTGTCTTGAAAGGCGAGGCTTGAAAGAGACGCACACAATGAGGCAACGACCTCATTGGTGCACAGATGAAGTCGTTGCTTCATCTTGTGCTTTCTAAACCCCGCACTTCGTGACACAAGAAATGTGAAAAAATATCACATTTCTGTGCAGAAGGACAAAAGTCCTTCTTGCATAAAAGGGCTGGATACTCCGCACTAAAGTGCGGAGCTATCCGTCCTTTTAATGTATTCTAAGCCGAGCTATTACTTACCATTCTCGAAGGCATCTTCGAACTGTCAAAAGCCATGTCAATCTCTTCATCCGCCCAGCCAGTATTTTGTTTCAGAATTTGTCGGATATCTGCATCAGAAGTGCCCATCTCTTTTTCTTTTCGGACCCATTGCTTTAATTCGTTGATATTGTACGCTACTTTTTTAGGCATCAATAGATGTAGAGCTAACAACACCAGAGCGGCAAGTACAATGGCTGCTGCTCCACCGATGATATAAAACTTGTAATTATCCCATGCCTTTGAAAGGAAGCTTGGCTGCGCTACAGCTTGCACTGGAGGAGCATAGGGAGGAGGAAGTTGAGTGGAGATTCGAGCAGGCGGAGGAAAGGGATCTGCTTGAGCGCACCCTTTCTGAATCGCTGGTTTGTTACTTGTGGTTTCACAGAAATGTTCATCATAACAAGCCCTGGTTTGTGAACCGGCACTACATGCTGCCCATATTGAGCAAACCCAGGATTCTTGACATGGTTCGCAGGCGCGGCTTTCTTCGGTCGCCGGCTGGCAGTTGTTAAGATCGACACAGGATCTGGTTTGGATTTTACCTGGACCGCAAAAAGACCAGGTGCCACAACTTGGGTTTGGTGTACAAGAACCTCCCGTTCCGCCGCCTCCACTCGTAGATGGAACTTGTTCTGGAGTAGATGAAACGCTAGGAATAGTAGGAGTCTCTGGGGGCGGAGGAAGACTGGAGGTGCATCCTGGAGCATCGACACAGAAATTTTGTTGTGCTGCTCCGTTAGTACAGGTTGCAGAGATAGTATATTTTCCGTCAGCAGAATCAGAAAGGGTGTTGTACGAGACGCTCCAGCTTCCTTCCCCGCTTTTGATGTCTACAGTACTACCACCGGGATTCTGAAATTCAACGATAGAAGTTCCTACACAATCAGTGATTGTTGCAGTGACAGTTTCACCGCTGCTGTAATCAGTTTTAGTAGTAGAAACATCAACTGCTGCGGCTAAGGAAAAGGATAGCAACAAAAGTACAATAAAAAGGAAAAGTTTTTTCATGTTGAGATCTTACTGTTTCTGTACCTGCAACTGTCCGAATACGGAAGGATTTTGTTTCACGTCATAGACTATCACTGATTTCTTCTTGACGTTTGCTTCAGGATAATTCACAGTAGCAGTGTAGGTTGCATCTTTGGCCAACCCGGTTTCTAATTTTTCTGATTTGATGGAAAGCACTTTGTCATTAGCACCGTATAAGATTGTGTAGACAGTAACTTCTGTATTGAAGCTTTCAGTAGCAGTTATCTTAGTCGAAAAGACATTGTTTGCCTGAGGTACATCAGTAAGAGTAATCTTCTTCCCAGTTGCGGAAAGAGGCTGTTGTTGCATGACACAAGCGCCATTGCTGCATGTTTCTCCCTGAGCGCAATTCATTGCGGTATTGTAGCCCGTACCGTCAGCTTTGCATTGTTTTTTTGCAGTTGTTCCTTCGCAGACATATTGGTTAGGTGTACAGACTTGCTGTTGTACTTGTTTGACGCACATCGCAGTATCAAATGATTTACAATCTGCTACGCATTTTAACGTTCCACTAGCAAATCCTTGATTTATACTGACGCAAGTCGCTCCACCCAAATCATTTCCATCGCATTGTTCAGTTCCATCTTTTACTCCATTGCCGCAGACTTGTTGCGGTTGCTGCATGACACAAATGCCATTGCTGCAGGTTTCTCCTTGAGCGCAATTCATAGCAGGATAATCTTTAGCATAAAGGTAGCCTGTTCCATCTGCGTTACATTGTTTCCTAGCAGTAGCAGTCTCACATTCGTATTGTTTAGGAGTACAGACTTGCTGCGGCGCTGGTGTACAGACACTTGGCTCTCCGGTACAGGTAAAGCCACTTTCAGTCATACAAGCGGAGGAACAGCCGTCGCCATTCTGATTGTTGCCATCGTCGCATTGCTCTGTGCCTTCTTTCAAAACATTGCCGCAGACCGATTCCTCTTCAGGCGGAGGCGGTTGAAGCAGGGGAGCTAATTCACAATCGGTTCCTTGAGCATTGGGCTTATAATTTACATTACAATGATATTCGCATTTGTTCATGTCGCATGTCGAAACGGCTTTTTTCGGAGTGTCTTGGCTCAAGCCGCTATCGTCGTCGGGACAAAGGACAGAGTTGGTCGGCGTTGAGCCGGTACATTGGAATTGTGGTGGAGCTTCAACCTGGC
>JBBSWK010000225.1:0-4617 GCA_038046325.1 Nanobdellota archaeon
ACTTCTTTGTGCATCACTTTCTTGATTTCTTTCTCGTTAATTACTACTACGTCAATGCCATTTCCTGATGCGCTGTCCCGCTGCAAGGCAGTATTGACCGCTTTTACGGCAAGTGCTACTGCCTCTTCGGTGCTCAGATCTTTCTTCCATTGGGTCTCTAAGACACCGTAGGCGAATACTGATCCTGATCCTGAGGAAATGAAATCAGTTATTCTGGTGATGCTTCCATCAGGGAATAAATCATATAAGTGTAATCCGTGCACGTCTTTTCCTCCTAAAAGAAAATGGGCAATGCCGGGAAACATACTGGGTCTGCGTAGGTTGGAGTATAAGATTCCTCCTAATAGATTGGCGGCTTCTTTCGCAGAAGGTCTTTTGTAAGTGCGGACTTCTTTCAATTTAAGCTCTGCGCGGATGAGTTTGATAACCAGTTGGGCATCTGAAACAGTTCCGGCAATGGTGACGGCGAAGTCGTCAGAGATAACATGGACTTTATCTGCACGCTTATCAACAATCATGTGCCCTGCAGTTGCCCTTTTATCTGCGGCGAGGACAATACCATCTTTACAGACAATCCCCACGGTTGTAGTTCCGGTTTTTAGGCTTGTTTCTTCCATTTAACAGCACCAAGAATGATTAACATCTATCATTTGTCTAAGCTGTAGAAAATGCTTGTTATTTTTAAATATTTCGGTTAAGCTGGCTCAGTAGAAAAAGTCGCCGCCTAGGCCTAAAGGCGAGGTGAGAACTGCACTTGCTTGGCACGAGTTGGTAGGTGCTTCCTCACAAAACTACATACTAAGAAGCACGAACCGAGCGGCCAAGGTGACTTTTTCAGAGACTTTCTACAGAGCCGGTTAAGCTTAGCCTGTGGGTTCTCAACTTACTTTTCTCCCACAGTCATAATCGCAAACAGGAAATTCCTTCGTTGGCGTATATTCTTCAATCCTGCCAGCTCAAACAGCTGTCTCATCTCTTTTCTGCTATTAATCTTTACATGACCTGGCTCAAACTTCTTGAAGAGCCAGTGAATCAGTTTAAGGAAGAAGTTGATATCCACAATAATTACCTTTCCCCCTTCTTTGGCAACTCTCTGCATTTCTTGTACTGCCTTTTGTTGATCGTAATAATGGTGAAATGCTTCGGTGCTGATTACATAGTCGAAAGAGTTATCTTTAAATGGCAGAGCATGTACATTTGCTTGACCTAGTTTTACTTTTGATGATAATTTAGAACGCGCTTTGTTGAGCATCTCTTCAGAGAGATCTGCTCCGTACAACATTGCCTTCCCTTCTGTTTTCTCTTCCAGCTTTTTGAGCAGTTCGCCAGTTCCACAACTGATGTCCAGGATTTTGGTCTTTGTTTTTTGATACAACTGTAATTCCTTAAATACAGGAAGCTGAAATCTTTTCATCCAAAACTGGTTCGATAGCCGGTCATAACTTTTAGCCCATTTGTTAAAAAAATACTGGTTCTTGCTGAGGTTTTTGTCTTGGTCGGCCATGAAAGTAAAGAGCCCCCGCCGAGATTTGAACTCGGAACCTCCTGATATCTTGCTATGCTTTTTTATTTTCGGAAACATAGCGAATAAGTACAAGTCAAGCGCTCTTTTACGCTTTGCATTCACAAAGTACCGTTGAGCCACGGGGGCGATGCTTATATTTCAGAATGTTTCTTTATTAAAGTTTTGCTCTACTGATGCGATGGCCAGGCTTTGGAAGGGAAGAAGCTCTCTCCCTGCACGTACGGCATATATGTTTTTAACTTGAACCATTGCTTGATGAAGGTCTGCATCACATACGCTTCTCTATACAGCTCACGTTGGCGCTCTTCCAGTTTCTGCTTGTAAATCCTGGCTGTGAAAAGGTCCAGGACATGTCTCAGCACTGAATGTTTTTCAAATTCATATTCATAATTTTTTTCAATGAAAGGTTTGATGCTGACTTCTATCTCTCCTTTGTCGGCTTTAATTTTTTTCCCGTCTTTGACGATTTCTGCTGAACTCAATCCTAACACATGAAAATCAATATCTAAATAATAGGTGAGGTATCCAACTTCTTTATCATTCTGCTTAACTGAAGGCGTTCCTTCGGCTGGTTTCCAGGCTCGCCAGCGGATCCAGATCTCTTTTACGCCTCCAGTAGTAACTCTTTCTCCATAGAAGCGTTCAAAAGTATCTAGATCAGTCTCCCAGTCTTTCCAGCCATGTTCCTTGCACCATTCCCAGAGCTCTTCATAAAAAGCTTTCAAGTCAAAGACATCTTTATATTTAACTTTAAGTGGACTGAATTCTGGGAAGATGGGGACAAACTTACTTTTATCTTTTCCAAAGGGGTTAGCTGCTTTTGCGGGCACAATTCTTAAGAAGAAAATGAGATATATAAATGTTTAGCCTTCTAAAAAATTGTTTTTTTTCAAAATTCAATCCTTCTCCTAAACCATAAATAAAATATCCAAGCAGTGCCAATAGCCATGTCAAAAATTGTAAATTTAAGTTGATGGCCTATTTCTGCAGCGGTTCCGCTAAAAGCAGTGCCTTGAGGTACAAGAGGAGTGATTCCAGAAAAAAAAGAATAGTGAACCATACTTGGCCAGAGTAAAGGCACTCCAAAACCAAAAAATGAATCTAAAAATAGATGAGTGGCTATTCCTGCACCTATAAAAAAAGCGAAATAATCTTTTTCAGAATGTTGAGATAAAGAAAAGAGGAGATAGATTATTATTGGAACTAATAATAAAAAAAAGAAACTATGTGTAAAAGTTCTATGGATGTCATGACCGAAAATCCAGTCAAAAAGAAAATCTGTATCCGGTAAAATACTGCCTAAGAGCAAGAAAAACCAAGCGGCGTGGCTAACTTTCTCTTTGGAAACATATTCGTAAAATTTTCCAATACACCATGCTCCTACCAGATGTCCAAACGCATAACTCATTTTTAACTCAAAACAAGGTCAATCTTTATATAGATAATGGAACTTGAGCAAAAAATACAAGAGCATTTTGACAGTGAGGAAACCGCGAAAATGTTAATCGGTATCGTAGGAAAACCCAACGTGGGAAAAAGCACTTTTTTCAAAGCCGCTACCTTAGCTGAGGTAGAGATAGCCAACTATCCTTTCGCGACTATCAAGCCAAACTCTGGTGTGGGATATGTCAAAGTAAAAGATATTGCCAAGGAATTTGGCAAGGTATCAAATCCCAAAAATGGCTATGTGCTGAAAGAATTCCGTTTCGTTCCAGTGCAATTGTTAGATGTCGCTGGCTTAGTTCCGGGAGCACATCAAGGGTTAGGAATGGGCAATCAATTTCTCGATGACTTACGACAAGCTGATGCCTTGATTCATGTCATTGACGTTTCTGGCTCTACCAATGAAAAAGGCGAAGTAGTTGAAGCTGGAAGTTATGATCCTCTGGAAGATGTGCGCTTTCTGGAAGTGGAACTGGATTTCTGGTATCTCGGTATTATTCAGAAAGGCTGGGATAAGTTTGCACGTACCGTAATGCAGGAGAAAAGCGAGATACAGAAAGCGTTAGCGAAACAGCTTTCCGGCCTTAAGGTAACGGAAGCGATGATCGAAGACGCGATCGAAAAGTTAAGTTTGAATAAAGAGAAACCGAACACTTGGTCTGAAGTGGATTTAAAAAAACTGGCGATCTATTTGAGAAAGAAAACCAAACCGATGCTCATCGCTTGCAACAAAGCAGATGTTTCCACTGCGGCAGGGAATCTGAAGCGGTTGAAGCAAGAATTTTCGGAGTATCTGTTTATTCCCTGCTCTGCGGAAGCAGAAATTGCCCTGCGGGAAGCGGCTAGAACGGGTTTGATCGAGTATATTCCCGGCGAAAAAAACATTACTATTCTCCAAGAAGATAAACTGAATGAGAAACAGAAGAAAGCGCTGCAATTCATCCAGCAGAAAATCTTGAATGTGTATAATTCTACCGGAGTTCAGGAAGCCTTAGACAGCGCAGTGTTCAAATTATTGCAATATTTGGCTATCTTTCCCGGCGGAGTGAGCAAATTAGAAGATAAAGATGGCAATGTGCTGCCGGATTGTTTCCTGATGCCTTCTAAAAGCACGGCGCTTGATTTCGCCTACAAATTGCATACTGATTTAGGGAAAAATTTCATTTGTGCGAAAGATGTGCGGACGAAGAAAACGGTTGGCAAGGATTATACGCTGAAGAATCTGGATGTGTTAGAGATCGTGTCGGGGAAATGAATTTTAATATACAATACTTTCCTAAGATTTATAAATAATCTATATTGTAAAAATTGTTATGGTCTACAATCTTGAAAATTTTGAAAAGGTGAATGGTTCTTTGTATATCTCTAAAAATGGCTTGGAGGCAGCTATCGTCAATGGCGTCGGGACAGGGATTCTGGAGATAGGTGTTTCTGGCGAAATAGGAGATCGTCTAAATTTTTCCGCACTAGGCACAATTATCCAAAATCCACAGACAAAACTCTCTTTTCACGATCATTTTGGTGACGGCTTCAAGATAAAATACTGCTATGGGGGGCCGACTACTGGGTTTTATAATTTTAATGGCCCTGTTTCCATCACAGAAGAGCAAGTAAAAAGATACATGGTTTTGTATCAAACTGTTGCCGCT
>JBBSWK010000226.1:0-3610 GCA_038046325.1 Nanobdellota archaeon
ATGAGCCTGCAGGGATTCGAACCCCGGTTTACCGGTCCGAAGCCGGTCGTACTATCCACTATACTACAGGCCCTTGGAATATAAATATTTCTGCTGTTTTAAAAACCTTCGGGTTTTTAATCCTCGACTTCGTCTGCGGTTATGGAATTTAACAATTCCAAATCCTCGGCTGAGGCCTGCGGTTTTAAACGCGGAGAATTCCACCACTCTAGTGAGTGGTGGTTTGCTAAGCAAACATGCCATCGGTCTATTGACCGATGGTCCGCCCAGTCCTATTTTGACAAACGTTATGATTAAGAAACAAATATAAATCGCAACCCTTTAAGATGAATATGAAATCTGGACATGGTTTCCTGCGCAAGTATCTTTATATTGTCATAATTATTGCCCTGATCGGAATAAGCGATGCCATGTTAACTTTTCTAAAAGTAAGCTTTCCTCTGTATGCTCGCATCATCCCGCTAGTACTATTCTTATTCTTTTTCTTCAACATTTTTGCTATAGCAATCTTCCGCCGCCATCAGGTAGGAAAAATTGTGTATGTCCTTCCTATTTACTATATAATTAGTTACCTTCTTTTCCTTTCTTTAGGATTGTATTTGGTTGTTCGTGGAATCATACCAACCTGGCTGAGTTATACACTTATTGGGATTCAAGCTGCCTTCTCTCTTTTCGAGCTTAGTTTTAGCGTTTATTTGCTCATGAAAACAAACAACGATTTGTTTTCAGAGCTGAAATGAAGTCGTTGCTTCATTTCATGCTCAAGAGATTTGAGTATTCTTCTCAAACTCCATAGATGATTTTTAAAATTCTATTCAAAATCATCTAAGAAGGCTGTCTGCTTATTCCAAGCCTTCTGTAAACTCTTTCAACAAAGAATTATTATCCATCAGGATGGAATAGGCAGTATTATCTAATTTCTTGCTTTCCACAAAGGCGATGAATTTCTTCTTTTTTTCTTCGCTCCACTTCTCAAATAATTTTGCGGTGTTGCACAAATAATCAATATCGCAATGTCCGATGCGCAGATCTTTTCCATGCCGTGCCGGGTGCAATGGACAAAGGTAACATCCTTGCTCCTGAATTAAATTTCTGCACACTCCATTACGCAAATCCCGTGAAGGTCGTCTATCCCTAAATTTCAAAAATTCTTCTTCGGTTTTTGGATGAGCATGCTTGAACTCCAAATTATTCTTGAACACTGCTTCCTGTATTTTTTCTTTGGATTCAAAATCGTGTCCGCAGCAGCCCATGCAGCCGCCGTTGAGCTGGCATAAAGGACTACTGGTGGCCATGGTCTAAAATCTACATCTCCTGCGGCGCTGGGATGCCTAACAGATTCAATCCATTCTCTAACACTTGCCGCACGCAATCTACTAATAACAATCTTGCTTTAGTCTGATTCTTGTCATCTGACAACACCGGGCACTGATGATAGAATTCATTGAAGGCTTGGGCGAGAGCGATTAGATAGGCCGCCAATATATGTGGTTTTTTCATCTCTGCGGTTTTCAAAATAGTTTCCGGAAATGCTGATAATTTTCTGAGGATAGCTAATTCTTCTTCAGCAGTAAACGCTTCAAAGTTAATCGGATATGTCGGTTGCAGATGATGCTCCTTTTTTGCCTTTCGTAATAAAGAACAGGTACGCACGTATGTATATTGAAGATAAGGCCCGGTTTCTCCTTCAAAACTCAAAGACTCTTCAGGATTATAGACAATATCTTTGTCTGTATCGGTCTTCAGCATGAAAAATTTGATGGCTGCTAAGGCGATCTGGTCGGCACGTTCTGTAACTTCATGCTGGGCAAGATGAGGATGGCGTTTTTTGATTTCTACTTTAGCCATCTCCGCGACCTCATCCATAATATCATCAGCATCGACTACCGTTCCTTCACGAGATTTCATCCTGCCGGTCGGCAGATTGACTAAGCCATAACTGAGATGATACATCTCCTTTGCGTATTCTTTCCCTAACAGTTCAAGAATTTTAAACAGTTGCTGGAAATGCAATCGCTGCTCGGAAGCGACCACGTACATCATCTGTTGGAATTTGAATTCACGATAGCGCATGGCCGCTAAATACATGTCTTGAGTGATGTAGATGGAAGTGTCATCTCCGCGCAATAAGACTTTATCCGGAAGCTTGAACTGCTGTAATGGAGCAACGATCGCGCCGTTCTTGGGATCTTTATGGAATATGCCTTTTTTAAGCCCTTCATACACTAACTCTTTCCCATGCATGTAATAATCTGATTCTGAATACTCTTTCTCGAAAGAAATGCCAAAACGTTGGTAGGTTTCTGCGAACCCCACCAATACCCAGGAATTCATTTTCTTCCATAAGGCTCTGGTATCTTTATCATTACGTTCCCACTTCAGTAATAATTCCTGAGCTTCGTTCTTGAGAATTTCTGCCTGCTTTTCACTTTCTTTGGCATGTTTTGCAAATAATACGTAAAAATCTCCCACAAAATGATCGCCTTTCTTGTCCGGTTCTTTTCCCCGGCCCCATTTCTGATACGCCAGCATGGATTGGCAGATATGAATTCCTCTATCGTTGATGATATTGACCGGATGCACTTCATTTCCGATGAAAGAAAGTATTCTGCATACTGAATTACCTAGTGCCATATTGCGGATATGACCAAGATGCAAGGGTTTGTTAGTATTCGGCCCGCAGTATTCTATAACGATTCTTTTTCCTTTATACTTGGTTGGCTGGCCATAGTGCTTAGCTTGTTGGTAGATTGAAGTTAAGGTTTCCTTGGCCATACTTTGAGGCTTGATAAAAAAATTCAGATACGGCCCGGCAACCTCTACTTTGGCCACAAACTCAGGCAGCTTTAATTTTTCTTTCAACTTTTCTGCCTCTTCTTTGGCATTCTTTCCTAACTTAAAGCAAGGGAAAGCATAATGCCCTAATTTAGGATCAGGCGGGATACTGAGTACATTGGCCAGTTCTTCTTCAGATAGTGTGGTTTCTTTGGCAAGAACTTCAATAATCTCTTCTTTAAAATTCATCTTTAATCAGAAACGAACTTGTTTTATATATTTTGCGAGATCAAAGTAGATTAAATTTTAATTACAATTCTTTTCAGCACGCCATCATGGCGGCAAGACGGTCATGCTACGCATGCCCTACACGACAGCCCGCAGGGCGCAACCCCAGTCGTGTCTTGCGCCATGGCGTGCGGCGAGCCGGGGGACGCCCCCTACGGGGTGGCTCGTAGGTTGCGGAGCAACCGTCGCACCGCCATAGGCGCAAAATTCTAAATAAAATTCTTGTTCTTGATCTAGTGGCGACTTTATCAGATATTTACAGAATTCTTTCTCTTATCCAATACCACTACTTTCACTTTCCCGCCGCAGAAAGCGCGGATCAAATCACTTGCTTCAGTTACTATCTCTCTCTGCTTTGTTATACTTACCGGAGGAAGGAATTCAAAATGCACTAATGCTGAAGTAGAATTTGGTTTTAATGCCGTGGCGGTATTCTTCCAATAATCTAATTTTTTACCTAAGGTCTTTTTTGCATCTCGATAAGAAATATCATTTTTTGTAACTTCAAAACTAATATCTCCTTGCAGTTTGCTTGGATCATCAGCAC
>JBBSWK010000227.1:0-6447 GCA_038046325.1 Nanobdellota archaeon
GAGGAAAATGACTGAATGGCAAAAAGTGAAAGTCTTTTTTATAAGCGCTCATCCCTCCTGCCACTTTTCTATGGATCTCCCCTAAATTTGTTTTAATATCTTTAACTAGAGAGTCAAAGATGGGATTGTCTGTGGACGTAGAAGGAAGCGGAAATGATTGTATCTGAATTTTTGTAGAGCCGTAGTTCAAATAGGCAAGGTCTGTACAAACTATTCTTCCAAAGGGCTCTTCGGAACTTAGATATAATTCATCTACTAGGTGTTGTTTAAATCCATCAACTTGCGCTACACCGATAGTTTCAAGGGCTTGCCCCAGCTGCCGCGAGAATAATTCAGAATCTTGTTGATACAATTCTAATCTTATGAGAGGAATCTCCATTTTTTGTCTAGCGTCGGCTCTACTTTAAAATATTTACTGCAAAAGGAATATAAACCATCTTTCTTTACTTACAGCCATGAAACACAGCATGACTATGACCCTAATTCTATTAACCACTTTTCTTCTAGCCCAATTCATCGGCATCGCTATCTTATATCAATATATTGATCCTGCCAAAAGCGCGGAAACCGGTAAAGTCGAATTCAAAGACCTGCCGATTGGCGAACGCCCGCCGGTAGCGGAAGGGACGTCTTTTTTTCCAATCATCCTCGCTATTTTGATCGGAACAGGTTTTCTGTTTTTGCTGATGAAGTATAATCTGGCTTGGGTCTTGAGATTCTGGTTCTTGCTAGCAGCATTTTTTGCCCTAACTATCGCCTGGGATGCCTTCCTGCCGACAACGATTGCCTTTATCTTAGCATTTATCTTCGCGGTCTGGAAAGTGTTTCGGCCGAATGTCTTTGTACACAATCTAACGGAATTATTCATTTACGGGGGATTGGCAGCTATTTTTGTACCGTTGTTCAATCTATTTTCAGTTATTGTTTTGTTATTGTTGATTTCCGGGTATGATGCCTATGCAGTATGGAAATCAAAGCATATGATTATGTTGGCAAAGTCTCAAGCGAAGGCAAGGATATTTGCCGGATTGATGCTGCCATATAAGCTGGGAAAGGTACAGATTGGAAAACCAAGTACAGCGACGGTAAAAATGAAGAAAGTCAGAACGGCAATTCTTGGCGGCGGGGACATAGGTTTTCCGTTGATCTTTGCCGGAGTGGTGTTGAAAGAAATTGGTTTGTGGCAGAGTTTGTTAATTCCCTTCGGAGCATTATTGGGGTTGGCAGTGTTGTTGTTTAACGGCAAAGAAAATAGGTTCTATCCAGCCATGCCTTTTATTTCTGCAGGATGTTTTGTTGCCTTAGGTGTGGTGTGGGGGATTGGATTGTTGATGTGAGTCTATAGAGGATTTTTTTTCCATTCTTCTGCGACTTTATTCCAATACGCTTCTAGGCTGTTGTTTTCAATGGCTTCTACAAGCTTTTGGTGTTGCGGCAATTTTTGGAGAACAGCTTCATATCGTTTGGTTTGTTCTGCTGAAAGAAAGTTCTTATAGCGCAAATAAGTAGGATGCAACGACATCAAACATGCTTCTGCTATACTTTTAGGCGGAGTATCAAAGACAATTTCCTCAATAGGTCTCCTTAAACCGCTTTTATAAGTACCATTTGTTATCTGTTCTAAAGTGCATAACTCTTTTTCTGCTCTAATCTCTGGCGGTTGATCAATATCTAAACTAAGCAACATTGCTACTTTATTTGCTGCAGAGTAGGCAGATGAGGTTGTTAAAGAACGGATTCTGCTATGCCCTATTTTTCGTAAGAAATTATAATAATCGATCATTTTTCAATCAAACCCCTTCACCGGAGAATGATAGACTGTTCCACCTGGAGCAATAGCCAATCCATCATGTGCTGCGATAGTCTGTATTCCAGTCGCACGTTGGATTTCCCGCGCCTGTAGAATTGGATCTGCTTTGAGCATCTGCAATCCAAAATGAGTCAAGATAGCCATCTTGGGCTTCACATGGGAAATGATCTGCACCGCGGCATTGACATCCAGATTCATGCCGGTGCCGCTTTCTCCAGGATAAGGAACATTCAGGATCAATAAGTCTGTTCCCATCAATTCTTCTAACAATTTAGGAGTTAATTGCGTGTCCCCAGTATAGGCGACAGTTAATTTTGGACAGAAGAATTTGAATCCAACTGCGCTGGAATCGGCATGTTCTGCTGAGAGAGCATGAATCTCAACTAACTCTACGCCCACTTTGTGATTTTTTTCAACAGGGATAATTTTTTCTACTAATCCCTGATGATATTTAGTCAAGAAAGGATGATGCTTGTCTGAGCCTTGTAATACTGATTTACTAGCCATGATGATGCCTCGATGCTCTATACCACCGTGAGTCATGGCATCAACAACTGCATTAAGATCGTTGCAATGGTTAATATGATTATGCGAAACGAGAACAGCAGTAGTGTTGTGAAGGTTTATTCCGTATTCCTTAGCTTTGTTCAAAGCTCCAGGGCCGGGATCAATATGAAATTGTAAGTCTCCAACTTGTAAAACAATTCCGCCAGAACAGCGCAGTTGCTTACTGACCACTGCAGAGCTTCCTGCTGTACCTAAGAAAATGATTCTTGCCATATAGCGAGCGTATACGATATTTCCGTATATTTGATTTATGCGATGGCGAGCTATATTCCGAAAGAACAGTTAGTTCTTTCGTTATAAATCCACCCTGAAAGCTTTTGGACGTTTTCGCTTAATAAAGATTGTTATGCTTGAAAAGCTAGAAGTCTCTTCCTCAATTACTACCCATACTGTTTGGGTGATATTTTATGGAAATATATTTATATTCCACGCTAAAAATACCATTCATGAAGAAAACAGTAGCGATGATATGCACTTCTTTGTCGGTTGGTTGCTCGAGCCCTGCCATAACCAAAACAGCGACAGAAAATACTAATGCCGTTAGTTCGTTTATTCTTAATGGGTACAAGGCGCCACATAAGGTTTTTCCTTCTATCGGCGCACATGTCTATGACCTGGGTTATTCGGGAGTGTGTACGGCTTCAGCGATCCGTAAGGATCTATTTCTGACTGCCGCTCATTGTGTTACCGGTAATCATGCCGGAGAAGAACGACGTTTATTTTACGGATGCGATGATCTATTTGCGGATGACAGTAAATCCTGTCTTTACAATATCGTCGCTGATGCGGTGCATCCTTTATTCGATGATGAGCTGGAGACGGAAAACCATCGTGATTATGCGTTATTACTGTTAGAAAATGAGATTACAGAAGTTACGCCGATTGATGTATTGTCGCCAAGTGTTTTTGACAGTGTATTGAAGATAGGCACTACGGTGACCATCGCAGGATATGGAGCTGAAGAAGTGGATCCATTAGGCCAGGTTGCTAAGTACGGAAAGCTAAATGCAGCTGATGTTCCTGTCACTGCGTATCATAATAGTGCAGAAATAATTGTCGGCGAGAAAGATTCGACCAAAGGCAATGCTTGTTACGGTGATTCAGGAGGACCGATTTATGTGTATTCACATGGAAAAGTGCAGCTGACCGGAGTGGCTTCCAGAATTCCAGAGAAGGTAGATGGTCATCATCACTGCGGTTATGGCATCATTTACGGCCTGCCTGGTTTAGAACGAGAGTGGATTGACTCCACTTATGCTTCCTTGCGAAAACAATATCCGATCAAGGACCTAAAAGATGGTCTCCAGCAAGCAGGGGTATCTTCTGAAAAAGATATTGCGACCGGCGGTTTTAGCTGTGGAATTTCAAATTATAATAATAACAATAATTCTCAAAATCTTGTTTCTCTCTTGCTGTTAGCAGGATTTGCGTTGCGGAGGAAAAGCAATAGGCAATGATTCCAAGCCTTCTTTCGCGTTCTCCGGTGGTTTCTTTTCAAGAGGGTGTGGATACCGTAGCACGACGGATTTTTGCTTATTCAGGTTCAACTCCTTATATTGCAACCATACGAGGTATTCAAGGGGTAGGAAAGTCTCATTTCGGTCGAGAGGTAGTTGCTAAGATGTATTTTCAAAAACCAGGTACATTAACTAAACCGCACGATTTAGAACGGGAAAAACAGCAAAAAATTATTAAATTATGTATTGTTGGAAATAGATGCAGTCGATAATGCTTATGAAGAAATTATTGAACGGAAAACAAAAGATAGCTTTGGAAAAGCACCGGATTATAGAGTTTTTGTGGTATATGAATTAGGGCCGTTATTAGATAAGGATATTACTTTAGAAAGATTGCTTGGTTTCTTTGATTTGATTGTCGAAAATCCAGGAAATCCTAATTACAAATAGTCTTTCATAACCTTTAAAAAAGAACTTCTTACTCTCTAATTTATGTCAAACAATAACAATTACCAGCCTATTTTCATCCTGCCGGAAGATACTAAAAGGACTACCGGAAGAGAAGCGCAGCGAAATAATATTGCGGCGGCCAAAGCAGTAGCCCAGACCGTTCGGACTACTCTAGGCCCGAAAGGCATGGACAAGATGATTGTTGATGCTGCCGGCGATGTGATTGTCACTAATGACGGAGTCACTATCCTCGAAGAAATGCAGATAGAACATCCTGCAGCTAAGATGGTGGTAGAAGTGGCTAAGACGCAGGAAAATGTGGTCGGCGATGGAACGACTACTGCGGTAGTCATTGCCGGTGAGTTGTTGAAAAAAGCGGAAGATCTGCTGGATCAGGAAATCCACCCGACCGTATTGGCAAAGGGCTATAGGATGGCCGAAGCGCAGGCGCAGAACATATTGCAGAGCTTAGGCGAGAAAGTTTCTCTAGATAAAGAGGAAATTCTCAAAAATATTGCTATCACCGCCATGACCGGCAAAGGCGCAGAGTCAAATAAAGATGTTTTAGCAGATTTGATCCTGCAGGCGGTTAAAACAGTCGCTAACCAAGGAAAAATACAGCTTGAAGATATCAAAGTTGAAACCATCGTCGGCGAAAGCGTGGAAAAGAGCGAATTGGTGCAGGGGTTGGTCTTGGACAAAGAACGCGTCCATGCTTCGATGTCAGACAGAGTCGAAAATGCCAAAGTCGCTCTTTTAGATGCTTCATTGGAAATTAAGAATACGGAAATTGATGCAAAGATCCAGATCACTGATCCCATGCAGTTGAATATGTTCTTGGATCAGGAAGAAAAAACCTTACGAAATATGGTGGAAACTATTGCTGCGACTGGGGCAACGGTGTTATTCTGTCAGAAAGGGATTGATGATCTGGCGCAGCACTTCTTGACTAAGAAAAGTATTTTCGCGGTGCGCCGGGTGAAGAAAAGCGACATGGAAAAATTATCCCGAGCGACTGGCGCGAAGATAGTCAGCAGCTGGAAAGAGTTAGTTGCCGCTGATCTAGGAACTGCCGGCGTGGTAAGAGAGGAAAAGATCAGCGATGAAGAGATGATCTTTGTAGAAAAATGCCCAAATGCGAAAGCGGTTACGCTGTTGGTTCGCGGCGGAACAAGTCATGTGGTTGAAGAGATCAAACGTGCGGTAACCGATGCATTAGGCGATATCGCTGCTGCGTTGAGAGATGGTGCAGTTGTAGCTGGTGCAGGAGCAACAGAAATGGCTTTAGCGAAGGAATTGCGCAAGTATGCCGGAACATTACGTGGACGGGAACAGTTAGCAGTACAGGCGTTTGCGGAAGCGATGGAAGTCATTCCCAGAACATTGGCAGAGAATGCCGGTTTAGATCCGATTGATGTTCTCACCCAGTTACGCGCTGCGCATGATCAGGGGCTGGTTAGAAGCGGAGTGAATGTCTTTACCGGCGGCATCATGGATGCCTGGGCGGAAGGAGTGATCGAGCCGCTGAAAGTGAAAACGCTGGCTTTAAGCAGCGCGGCAGAAGTAGCGGAAATGATCCTGCGTATTGACGATGTGATTATGGGCAAGAAGCAGGAAGCTCTGGCTCGGGGCAATCCGGGAATGGGGATGTAGAGAATGGGCTTAACTGATAAATTGATTGAATTGGACCAATACTTCTGGAAACAGCATGAGAAAGTTACTCATTATTGCAACAGAGAGTATGGGTGGAATAAGTATGATTTGGTGAGAAAAGCGAATCTTGCAACGTATGGTTCCATGTTTGGTGAAGGAACTTATTTAGCTATAGGTGGTTTAGTTGGCGATAGTCTAGGTAGTGCAGCTTTGGGCGGAATTTTATCTCTAGTAGCTGCAGGGGCGTATTCTCTCTCAAAAAAGGTTATTGACAGAAAAGAGGCGAGGGAAATTAATTTATTAATTGAATCTGGTGCGACAGAAGAACCACATTTTGAAGCGTACCGGCCAGCATCACTTTTTGGTTTTTCTTTACTTCACACTTATCTCGCGGTATCAAGCTTTACTGGACAATTTCCTGTTCCTGAAGGCCTTTCTGTATCTCCTGTCGAGTATAATAACTTAAGTGGCTTGTTTTGGACAGCGGCTTTTTTTGTTACGGTTTTTGAG
>JBBSWK010000228.1:0-8040 GCA_038046325.1 Nanobdellota archaeon
GAACACGCGTACCCACTAAGGGACTCGCCCCTCAAGTTCGCCAGGTTTTTGCCCTTCTAGCGGATTTGGCCGGCTCTCCCACCCTCGCATCAGACATAAAAATCTAGTCTTTATTTATTAACTTTTACCTTACTAACATACTCATTCCCTTCAATAAAGAATCTCCACTGCAACTCTAAAGCATCTTTGATTCCGATGCGGGAACTACGAGCAATCTTTACCATGCGCGAGCCATCATCATAGATTTTCAGTTCCTTGCCTAATTTTATACCGTTATAATTCTTATCTATCCCTAAGGCCGAACATAATTTTCCCGGCCCTGAGCAAAGGTTGTGAATATCTTCAGTTTGTCTATTCTTTTTCATCTTCTCTATTCCACTAAGCGGTTCAACTGCACGTATCAACACCGCTCCTGCCTCATTTTTGTCAGAAGTAAAATTCAAGCACCAATACATGCCATAAATCAGGTAAACATACACGTGGCCATGGGTATCGTACATCAACTGGCTGCGCTCAGTTCTGGTGTAGGCATGGGAAGCTGGATCCCGGCCATACGCTTCGGTTTCTACTATCCGTGCCTGCATTCCACCCACAGAGATGATTTTGCCTAAAAGTTCTTGAGCTACAATAACGGTATTTCTTGCAAAGAATGAGGGAGAAAGTTCTTTCATGAGAAAGAGAATAGCCTCTTTATTAAAAAATGTTACAATATTTTACAGATAATATCGTGAAACATTATAAGAACCAGTCTGAATCACATTATCATCCACTTCCGGCCCCCAGACATCAATTTCTATTGGCCCAGAGGGAGATTTCTCCTTCTTTTGCGGAGGCTCTCGAGGTAATTCTAATTCTTTATATAACGGAATCGGCTGCCAGCCAGAATCTCTTCTTTCTTTTTTTTCTTTTCCTATCTCTCTTTCTATAATCTGATCAATAATAACGTCATCTAACATAGGAACAGTAAATACTACTAAATTATTTAATGTTCTGTATATAGCAACTAAATACTATATATATTATTTGAATCTCCAGGTGGTTAACCTAAATGACCAACCAGCCATCCTACAAAATAACCGATGACTCCTGCAGCCAAACCAATAAAAACTACTTCCAGACCGGATTTAATCCAATTAAGTTTAGTGTAACTGGTCTTGGCCAGCCCGACTCCAAACAGGGCAGCAATAGTCAACACGGATGAGATTACGGCAGCCGGCCATAGTTCCAGAGAATTTAGCTTGGAAACAAGGAAAGGGAGTATAGGGAAAGCTGATCCTACTAAAAAAGAGAAAAACATGGCAATGGCATTTTTGAGAGGTACTTCCAGTTTTTCTTTAGAAATGCCTACTTTTTTCTGCACCATATAATTGCAGACAAATTCCGGATGCTTATACCGCGATGATTTTTTCAACAGATGATCAACTTCATGTTTGGTAAGCCCTTCTTTCACCAGTGAGGAGCGCATTTCCATATAGCATTTGCGAGGATTCTTATTTAATTCTTCGCGAGTAGCTTCTATTTCATGCTCATAGACCTCACGTTGGGATTTGGACGAGAGATAACTTCCTGCAGACATGGAGAAAGCGCCAGTAAACATGCTGGCAAAACCAGCTAAAATAATAGTGAAAGCATCTCCGCCGCCGACATACACGCCTAGCACTAAACCAAGGTTAGAAACTAAGCCGTCTTCCATCCCGAAGACGAAATCTCTAATTACATCCTTGACGTTGGTGGGGATCATGGCGTAGGTACGATGGTACAGCGCTTAGATAAGCATTTAATTTCTCCTGCTCCGCAATCTAAAGGTCCCTCACATACTGCCGTACACAAAACTCCGCTGCAATCAGGAGCATTGGCTTTGTTCACTGTGCCAGCCGGGTGGCAGCATTGCGCGGGTACACAATCAGCATCAACAGAACATTGCTCTGCTGCAGGAGCACAGGAGATAACTAAAAAAGAGACCACTAATAATAACATCATCACTTTTTTTTCCATCGTTTTCACCTCGTTTTTAACGCTTTTGCACTTAAAAAGAGGTAAGAAGGGACTAACGCCCTTGCACCTCACTTCATGAAATCTTCTTGAAATTGTAATCGTTCATTTATTTCGCCGCGCAGATTTTGGTTAATCAATTTCCTAACTTCTTCTTTGGAATAATTTCCTAATAACCAAGATAATTTCACTAAAGCAGTATTAGCAAGCATATCTTTCCCGGAAATAACTCCTAGCTCCTGCAAATCGCGGCCTTTGTCGTACACATTCATATTCACGCCGCCAAATAAACATTGAGTAGTCATAACCACGACGCATCCGGAAGCGACTAGTTTTTTGATGGCAGGATATATCTTCTTGTGGATGGCGCTTTCTTTATTTGGAACTTGCCCGGGAGTATGGCCTAATCCCGTTCCTTCGATAATCAATCCCTTATACCCTTGGAAAAAAGAAAATTGTTCTGGAAACATGTTGACGTGAATCTTTAACAAACCAACTTGGTCTTCCATTTTTGGTTTGAGGGATAGTTTTTCTGCACGTGTAGAATACTTTTCTTGAAGATATTTTATTTCACGGGTTTTATAATCTATTTTTGCTAAGGGGCTATCATTAATTGCTTTGAAAGCATCTCTCCGTGATGAATGTAACTTATAAGTTTTAGCTGCCGGCAAAATAACACAGCTTCTGTCGCTGGCTGATTCGTGCATGCAGATAGCTACTCCACTAAAATCTGTTTTGGTCACAAACTCTGCAGCGCAGATAAGATTCATCCCGGCATCGCTGCTGCCGCGATCGGAAGAACGCTGCGCTCCCACAAAGACAATCGGCACTGGAGATTGTTCTACGATGAACGATAACGCCGCTGAGGCAACTGCTAAATTATCTGTGCCTATGCCGATGATGATCCCTTTGGCGCCTTTTTTTACTTGGCGCTCAATAGCTTTGGCAATCTGCGAAAAATGGGCAAAGCGCAGGTCATCGCTCCACATCTGGGAAATTAATTCTGATTCGAGGTTAGCGATATCTTTTAACTCAGGGAATAAGGAGAGTAATTCTTCTGGGCTGAATTCAGTAGCCACAGCCCCAGTACGGTAATCAACCTTGGAAGCGATAGTGCCACCGGTATGGAGGATGGCAATAGTAGGAAGTCGGGGATTTTTAGTGATTTTGGCGGCTGTTTTCTTTTTGGCAGCCGCTTTCATTAAAACCGTTATTTTAGTAACTTCTTTTTTATTGAAGCCGACGTTATAACCGCTGTCTAACTTCAGGAGGATGGCATCTTTATCTGGACTGGGCATTAAAAGGCCTTCTTCAGAGCCTTTCACAAAATGGGATGGTTTCCTCCCATTTGTGCCCCGAAGGAATCGTTGTTCCTTCGTGGGTCTAGTAGTGATTTTTACTCTATCTCCTGCTTGAGCCATATGGGAAAATAATTCCTTAAGATTTATATAGGTTGTGTTGTGCAATTGAAGAAATCTCAAAAAATGGAGGGGCTTCAAATGCATACTACTCTTTTACAAACTAAAAATATGGAATATAACAAGCATTCTGATTATAAGGTAAAGGACATTTCTTTAGCAGAATGGGGAAGAAAGGAAATTACTATCGCTGAAAAAGAAATGCCAGGATTAATGGCGCTCCGTGAAAAGTATGGAAACCAGAAACCGCTTGCTGGAGTGAAAATTTCTGGATCGTTACATATGACTATTCAAACTGCGGTTTTGATTGAAACGTTAGTTGCACTTGGGGCAAGTGTACGTTGGGCATCCTGTAATATTTTCTCTACTCAGGATCATGCCGCCGCAGCAATTGCAAAAGCAGGTATTCCTGTTTTTGCGTGGAAAGGGGAGAACCTCAAAGAATATTGGTGGTACACATTACAAGCACTGACATTTCCAGATCGATCTGGACCAGATTTGATAGTTGATGATGGGGGCGATGCAACCATCATGATCCACAAGGGCGTAGAGGTAGAAAAGAATCCTGCTCTTTTAGAAAAAGACTACAGTAGCGAAGGAGAAGATTTCCGCGAGTTGATGGCCTGCCTTAAGGATGTCTACGCTAACAATAAAGACAAATGGCAACGAGTAGCAAAGAAAGTTAAAGGAGTTTCTGAAGAAACTACTACGGGAGTTCATAGGCTATATCAAATGATGCAGGAGGGAAAGTTGTTGTTTCCAGCAATCAACGTAAATGATTCAGTTACTAAGTCCAAGTTCGATAATCTTTACGGCTGTCGTGAATCCCTAGTAGACGGGATAAAAAGAGCGACGGACGTCATGTTAGCTGGTAAAATTGCGGTGGTGGCTGGATACGGCGATGTAGGAAAAGGGTGCGCACAATCATTGCGCGGATATGGTTGTCGAGTAATAATTACAGAAATAGACCCCATCAATGCCCTTCAAGCGGCAATGGAAGGTTATGAAGTAAAAAAAATGGATCATGCAGTTAAAGAAGGAGATATTTTTATCACCACTACTGGAAATACTGATATTATTGTTGATCGACATTTTCTGGCCATGAAAGATCAAGCTATTGTTTGTAATATCGGACATTTTGATACTGAAATTGACATTTCCTGGTTAAATTCTAAATCAGGTGCAGTAAAAGAACAGATTAAACCACAATATGATAAATATTTCTTCCCTGATGGCAGAGAGATTTATTTACTGGCGGAAGGACGCTTAGTAAATTTAGGTTGTGCTACCGGGCATCCTAGTTTTGTGATGAGTAATTCATTTACTAATCAGGTTCTCGCTCAGATGGATTTATGGAATAAGGACTATGAAATCGGCGTATATGTGCTTCCTAAGAAACTAGATGAAGAAGTTGCACGCCTACATCTTAAAAAGATAGGAGTGGAAATAGACCAACTTACTGATAAGCAAGCAGCTTATTTAAACCTACATAAAGAAGGGCCATACAAACCAAATCATTACAGGTATTGACCACTAATCTTTTAGCGATTAATGACCATGTAAGATGACAATGATTAAAGATTACGATGTAATTGGGCTGGGAAATACTATTATAGACTTATTGGTAGAAGTTGATGAACAAAAGTTACTTGAGCTGGACCTCAAGAAAGGGGAGTTTCATTTAGTAGATGAACAAAAGTCAAAAGAACTCCTTGAAAGAATACATCTTTCTCAATGCAGTATCAAAACTGTTCCAGGTGGTTCTTCTGCTAATACTATTCGTGGAATAGCTCTGCTGGGTGGAAAGACAATTCTGTATGGAAAAGTAGGCAGAGATAAACACGGAGAGATTTATGTGCAGGAGATGAAAGAGCAAGGAGTCAATCCACGGATAATACATCATGATTCTTCAGCAACGGGAAATGCCATTACTTTTATTACTCCTGATGCTGAACGAACTTTTTCTGTTCATTTAGGAGCAGCAATTAACTTAGGGAAGAACGATCTTCTGGAAGAGGATATTCGGCGTGGGAAAATCTTACACATCGAAGGATACTTGATCGAAGGCCCAACTCGGGAAACAGTACTGTATGCCATAAATCTAGCTAAAAAAAATAACACTTTAATTTCCATTGATCTGGCAGATCCTGGAGTGATTCGAAGAAACAAAGTTTTCTTACAAGATTTAACATTGCATGCAGATATTATTTTTGCCAATGAGACAGAAGCAAAGGAGTTTACCAACTACGAAGAAGAGCAGGCCGCCAGGGAAATGGGAAAAGGGAATAAAATTGTAGTAGTAAAATTAGGAAAGAAAGGATCATTAATCTGTGAAAAAGGAGTAATTACTAAAATAGATTCCTATCCTGCAAATGTGGTTGATACAACCGGAGCAGGAGATTGTTATGCCGCAGGTTTCTTATACGCACTTTGCCAAGGCTGGCCCCTAGAGAAAGCGGGAAAATTAGGTTCATTGTTTGCGGCAAAAGTAGTGGAGCAAACCGGCGTGATGATACGCGATATTGATAAAAATTATTTGAAACGAGAAATTGTTGGCTAGATTAGAAAATTAGATTATTAGAAAATACTCTACTTCTTCTTCACTTTCTCTACATCTTTACTTAATTTCAGCTTCTTGATCAATTCCTTGTAACGATTTCTGATAGTAACTTCCGTTACCCCGGCGACATCAGCTACTTCTCTTTGTGTTCTTTTTTCGCCGTGAATCAGCGATGCAACATACAACGCTGCGGCAGCGATTCCGGTAGGTCCTCTACCTGAAGTCAATTCAATATCGCGAGCCTGTTCAAGTATCACCACCGCCTTGGACTGTGTTTCTGGGCTTAACTTTAATGCAGAGGCAAAACGAGGGATGTAATCAGCGGGATTGCTGGGCCGGATGCTGATCTCTAATTCCCGAGTCACAAAACGATAGGTCCTTCCGATCTCTTTCTTCTCGATGCCAGAAGCTTCGCCCATTTCATCAAGAGTTCTGGGAATTTCGTGTCTTCGGCAGGCTGCGTATAATGCTCCAGCAACGACAGATTCCATGGAGCGCCCTCTCACTAATCCTTTCTGAACTGCTGAGCGATAGATTCTAGCTGCTTCTTCTTCTACGGATTTAGGTAATCTAAGATAAGAGCTAACTCTCTTCAATTCTGCTAAAGCAACTTTTAAGTTTCGTTCGATAGCAGTACTGATACGGATATTCCATTTTCGGAGCCTGAAGAATCTATCTCTTTCGCGGTCTGATCCTAATTTGTAGAAATCTGCAGTGGTACCTACTTCTGTTCCTAATCCTTGGTCAAATTGGGTAGCACTAGAAGGCGCTCCGGTTCTTCGTTTGCTGTCCTGGCCTCCGTCATCTTCAAAACTGCGCCATTCCTGTGAGAAATCGACCATGCGGTCTTCGATAACCAGGCCACAGTCACGGCAGATAGTTTCTCCCTTTTCGACATTCCTGAAAATATTTCGACTGGCGCATTCAGGGCATTCCTTAAGGGCTTTTCGGATCATAGCAGCACGTTCTATAAATGTTTATGGGGTTTATTTGCCCAGGTTAGTTTATAAATCTTTCGTTAAGTTTATTAAATATGGACTAAAAAAGGAAGAAAACCAGTAACGAAGAGGCTAAACCTATACCGGCACCAACTGTTACTTGTAATGGCGTATGCCCCATAGAATAATGGAATTTTGACTTCAGTTTGTGCAGTTTTAATAACTTTTCAATCTGTTTTCCTTCCATCCCTACCGTTCTGCGCACCCCAAATGCATCTCTTAACACGATTAATGCTAGGACTAAGCTGATCACAAAAGCGGTAGAGAGCCCTTCTTCCAAGTAAATGATGCTGGCGAGAGAAACCACAAATGCAGAATGAGAAGAAGGCATGCCTCCAGTAACTACTAAATCATGCCAGGATAACGATTTATGCCGGAAAAAGAAGATGATTAATTTAAGTAACTGCGCACCAAAGCCACCAACTAATACTGCCAAGGCAATTTTGTTCATGGAGTAGAAAGAATGCATTAAGATTTATATACGTTTGCTCTGATGACACTGTTAACTTATCGGCAGCCGGTGGAAAAAAGAAAGGAAGAGTATTTATTTTTTGTAGTGTTTCCCTTTCCTAAATTCAAAATCAATCATCAGCGGCAAATGGTCGGAAAAATGAAACTTCAAGACTGAATATTTCTTCACTTTTACCTGAGGAGAAGTAAGTATGTAATCCAACCTCCGGGTAGGATGCCAGGCCGGTTCAGTAAGGGGAATAGATTTTTTATCTAGGCTAATCTTATCGCTTAAATGAGTTCTCTTCAATAATTCTTTAATTTCCTCTTCCCCGTTAAAGGTATTGAAATCCCCCATTAAAATAACTGGGTTTTTTATTCTATTTACAATATTAACCAATTCTTTAATCTGTTTAGCACGCGTTTTTTTTCCTAAGGCGAGATGAGCAGCTAAGAGAGTGACCGGATTTGGACATTTTACAGTTGCTTCTATGACCATCCTCTTGGTCCCTTCATGAAACACATGATAGCGCACTTTGGTGAAAGGAAATCGAGAGACTAAGGCATTAGCTTGCTTATTGAGGATAGGGATGTGATGAAAAAGCTTCAGCCATCCTTTCAG
>JBBSWK010000229.1:0-2759 GCA_038046325.1 Nanobdellota archaeon
TTTCACCATATATCCACTCGTTTTCCGCAACAATTCCTTTGCCAATTCCAACTTAAATTCATTCATAGCATAGATCGTATACAATAAATCTCCTTTCTTGACTGAATCATGAATCTTCTTGCTTAAATACAGACCTGCACCCTTATCCGTCGGCGCACCAGCAATCCGTGCTACTTTAGCGATAATATCATTGTCGATCTCCATTATTTTTCCATTTTTTTTACTATGCACGGGATAATGATGTTTACCAAGTTCAGGTTTGACTTGCTTCCCTTGCGCATTGATGATCTGATTCATTTTCTGCAAAGCTTTCCCGCTTTCCAGGATTTCTTTAGCCAGCTTCAATCCGCCTCCTTTACCGCACGCGCAGACCAGCTCCAGCAATTTTCCAGCCAACATCAACGACTTCTCTTTCAAATCTTGTGGAGCTAAAGGATCATTGCGCAACACTGCCATAACATCTTCCGCTTCCAATAGCGGCCCTATGCCGTTTCCAATAGGATGTGAACCGTCAGTAATTACTACCCGCACATTCATATTCAGCTTCTTACTAATCAACTCAAACATCTTCTTAAGATGGTTTGCTTCTTTCATGTTCCTCGCTTTAACACTTTTCCCCATCGGGATATCAATCAAGACGTGATTGGCGCTGACCGAATATTTCTTGGCCATCACCGACGCTAACAATTGCCCTTCCGCATCAATAGACAAAGGATGTTCTACTTCAATGATCTTATCATCAGCAGGAGCCAGATTGACTGACCCGCCGTGCACGATACATGCTCCGGTTTTCTTTACTACCTGTCGAATTTTTGCTTCCGACATTTCTACTTTGGCTAAACATTCCATGGTGTCAGCAGTGCCGGCGGGAGAAGTAATCGCTCGTGAACTTGTTTTAGGGATAGTATATCCAGCCGCGGCAATGATAGGAACAACAACCATAGTAGTTCTGTTTCCAGGAACTCCGCCAATACAATGCTTGTCTAAAGTAATGCCAGGGAACTTAAGCATCTTCCCGGTTTGCACCATCGCTTTGGTCAACCCGATGACTTCTTTGACGCTCAGGCCATGCGTAAATGACGCGGCTACAAAATACGTTTTTTCGATATCAGTAAGGCGGTCATGAGTGATGTCATCGGTAATATGGTACAGTTCGGTAGCATTAAGCTCTTTTCCAAACAATTTGTCGCGGATATGCTTGACTGATTCTGGTTTGCCAGTAAATTTAACCTCCACCGCATCGCCATGCTTTACATGTAAACGCTCTAAAACCTCTTCAAATAATCCAATGCTTCCAACTGGAACCGCTTTACTGCTTTCAGAAATATCTAAGATGCAGGTAACACTCCTGCTGTTATGCTTGACTAAGATACGATCAGCAGAATGAAGATCTAAGCGTTTGGCATCCTTCACATTCAGGATAGCTACTAAGACGCCTCCTGAAGCGATGTCCATATCTTTGACTTTGAACTTTACCATCTCTTTTGCAGGAATTAAAGAATTTCAGTTTATATAAGTTTGGGTTGATAAAGTCGTGATGATGAAGAAAATCAACCAATAATTTCTGTGCCATTCATAGCGGCGCGACGGTTGCTTTCACAACCTCTTCAAAAATTCTTCTATCTTCCCAATATCTTCTTTCTTGCCCAAATCCAGCCAGTAATCGTGGAGCATCATCACTTTCACTTTCCTGCTCTCAGCAAGCAAAGAAATCGCATCGGTTAATTCTAACTCCCCGCGTTCCGACATCTCAATTTCTTCCAAGGCTTCAAATATCTCCGGGGTGAATTTATACAAGCCCGCATTGATCAAATCACCGACAAATTCTTTCGGCTTCTCAATAATTTCCTGTAAAACATCGCCCTTACAGACTAAAACGCCATAGCGAGAAGGATCTTCCACCTTCCAGCCGGCAACATAACAAAATTCATCTTCTTTTTGGATGCGCAACAGATCATCTGCAGAAAAAAGGTTGTCTCCTCCGACCACGATAAAATCTTCCTCATCAACAAATTCCCTAGCATGATAGACTGCATCTCCAGTTCCTACTAAGGCCTGCTGGACAATAACAGTTATATCCAGATTGTGCTCAGCCAGAAATTCTTCAATTTTTTCTCCTTTATACCCCACTACAATCGCAATATCCTTATCCCGAAAACCAGCAGCAGATAATCGTTCCAACAGGTGCAAGAGGAATGGTTTCCCATTTATCTCGATCAACGGTTTAGGCTTATCTCTGGTTAACGGAAGCATTCTCACGCCCTTCCCTGCTGCTAAGATGACTGCTTTCATTGTAACACTCTTGACAATTGTGAAAACTCCGTAATGGTATGATGCGCCTGTTGATGCTTGTGCATCGGCACCATATCTTTATACTTCCCATACTGCAAGCGCACCGTTTTCATACCTAGTTCGTTGCCAAACTGAATCTCTGCATCTATCCTATCACCAACCACATAAATATCTTCCGCAGGATATTTCAATTTTATTGATTCCAAGTATTGTTTCTTTTCCTGGTTGGAATTGCAAATAAAAATGTCATCCAAAAGGGAACGGATCCCTAACGTATTTATTTTTGCATCTTGCAATCCTTTATCCGTCTCCCAGGTTAAAATAAATTTCTTCGCAGGAAACGATTTCAGAAATTCCTGGACACCAGGAAAGGGAGTAATCCTCTTGACATCTTCCCAAGCAGTTTCCCGGCGCATCTGCGCGCTGCTGTGGAAGAGTGTATCGTCTAAATCAAAAACTATCAACAA
>JBBSWK010000230.1:0-1095 GCA_038046325.1 Nanobdellota archaeon
GGACAGGAAACTAACGTTGAAAATGCCCTCAAGAAAAACCCAAATGTTAAATTCTTGCTCCATGGGCCGCAGATAGAAGATTCAATTACCGCCTTGATCGAAAAATATCCAAACCTCTATTATTCTATAGATACCATCTTGATCCGTAAACCTAGTTTTAAGGGACCACTTATGTATACAGTAACGAGTAAGGAAGAATACCAGAGGGAATTTACGCAGAACTTTGATGTGATGTTAAATGATGCTGTGAATAAATGGAAACGTAGAATTGAACAGCATCCAGACAGGTTTATGTGGGGTACTGATAGGGCTGGAGACTGGCACTTTGATGAGGATGTAAGTGTTTTGTTAGAAGAATATACAAGGGCTTTTATTGCAAGACTTGATCCAGAAGTTCAAGAGAAATTCGCGTATAAGAATGCGGAAAGACTAATTGCGGAAAGATAGTTTTTTAAGGGTGAAAATAATCTCTTTCTTATGAAAAGAGGTTACTATCAACTTTTAATAGCATCAATATTCATTCTAACCTTCCTTCACGGCTGTGCTCCGCAAGCTATTCCGCCAGAAGTTTCTATTGAAGAAAAAGCAGAAGTTATAGAAGTTCCTAAAATCGAGGAATCAACAAAAAATATGCAAGAAGCTTCCCCAGAAATAACTGAGGAAACGATAGTTGCAGAAACAACAGAAACCATAGAGGAAAAACCAGAACCATATCGTTGCGGAAAATTCTTTGATGCGTACACAAGAATTACTGGCGGACCGCAAGATAACAGCGAGGTCCAAGAATCGGAATTAATTTCTTTATTGGCAGCCAGAATGCAGGAGAATAAGGTTGGCTGCGCTTTCTTAGTTACGGTTGATATTACTGACTTTGATACTCCGCAGCAGATACAAGAGAGCATCGCTCGTAACTACGATCTACTAAAATCGTATCCTGGTAAATTTACACCATTCTTAGATCTCGATTCAGAGAGTTCTTCCGATTTTACCGTCGAACGTATTCAACAGATTCTTACTGAGGCTGAAGGAAAAATTGACTATAAAGGTTTTGGAGAGGTTTCTTTTGTCGATCCAGGCCCTTGGAAAAGCAAAAAA
>JBBSWK010000231.1:0-1284 GCA_038046325.1 Nanobdellota archaeon
GGCTGTAGATAGGACTGTTGTAACAACCGAGATAGAACCTATCTGCATCGATAATGAGCCAGGCCGCCCTTTCAGGATGCGATTTTCTTCCGCTGGTATCAGGAGTCCAGATGTATGGTCTCTTTCCACTGATTGTTTGCAGAGTTTCCGGCACAATCTCAACATCTTTTGGTCCGAACAATGCTTGCAATACCTTTCTCCATTTCTTATCTTCAATAACTTCATCCAGCCAATGATCTCCGGCGGGAAAAGCGCACTTTATTGGATCATATCCAGGATGAGTAATCGTATTATTCTTGTAATCTATTTTTGTGCCGGTGCACAGCCATGAATCCTTCATATCGCGAATAAGGCCATCAAACGCAGTAACTTTAGTATCTCTAAGCAGTACTGTCATAGCATACCATTCTCGTAAGCTTGGTAATCTTCGCCCATCTTTACCTGAAGCAAAATATTTTTCAAATCCAACCTGACTATCAGTAAGATAACTTCCGTCTGCTTTTCTGACTGCTTCACTATCAAGATAGGCGTTATATTTTATAGGTTTACCATCCATGCCATACGAAGTAAGATGAGTAAGAACAATCGGTTCTGTTTTTGGAACGCTTCTTTCTTTTGTTTTTGTCCTTGCGGCAGGGTCAGCATCGGTATCTACACGTTTAGCCTTCGGTTTTTTAACGTGAGGAGCATCGTCACCCGAAACATCATCTTCAAAATCATCAGCAAAATCTTTTTCCGTTCGTTTTGTTTTTGGCGAAGCTCGGCGCACATCTGCAGATCTTCCGCCGTTCTGCGAAGTCAATAATCTTGCGTATTCTTCCTGCAGTTTTCTATACTCTTTTTCGACTCCCTGCAGTTCTTCTACTCTTGCGGTTAATCCTTCAATGATAGATACGTATTCAGAATTAACCTCTCCATTGCTCATGCTGCCTATCCAACTTTCTATGTTGGTAGGTTTCCGTTGGATTTCAGTATATGCAGAATTTATTACTGCAGCAAGTGTACTATTTCCTCCTTTATCGGGATGGACATAAACTTGCACAGAACGATAATATGTGCGTAAAAAATCATCTAATCGGCCTTGCCTATGCAGGGATTCAACTAAATCTTTTTGCAGTCCTAATTTTGTAAAGGGATTGTTATCATTCATCTGTTTGCCCGACAATTACGATTTTTATCTGCTTCCTGAGCCAAGCAGGCCGTAAATCTTCTGCGCTTTGCCTGCATCTAATTGGCTCAAATAGTCATTTAATGCTTTCTCTGACTGCGACTTTTTAGCCAAGG